>JAOUJL010000001.1 GCA_029883255.1 Candidatus Bathyarchaeota archaeon
GGAAAACATTCGGTGTCCTTGCAACCAAGCCCGTGAGGCAGAAAACTTAAGATTCGTGAAGACGAAACCGTCGAGAAGGACAGCACGAGCATGCGCGACGTGAAACCTAACTGGAAGTTGGTGTGCATTAACAATTTCTGATTGCACCCAAAAACTAACCAGAGAATTCTTTGAAGGGTCGTCGTGGAGAAAGTTTTCTGTGTCGAGGCATTTGCTACGAGATTTTACGTGATAATCGTTTGTGAGTGGTCTGTTTAATAATGTTCGGTAGCCGAACAATGGCAAACTTTAAATGCTCTTATGGCGAATACTTTGCGTGGAATGAAAATGACTAAGGTAGAATTGTCAACTATGGCTAAGGGAGAATTGCCTAAGTTGGGGGAACTGTTGTCTGTTGATAAGTTTCATGTGAGTGAGTTGAACGTGCGGGCTGGGCGGCCTTTTGGGGAGAGCGAGGAGGACAGGGCTTTGATCGACCAGTTAAGGCGGGGCAAGATCATAGGGCCTTTCAAGTCGAGACCGGAGGGGGATGGTTATGGAGTAGTTGTAGGGAGGAGACGTTTCTTGGCGAAGAAGGAGGCTAGTGCAAGGTTTTTTGTTGTGGGTTCTGACTGCTTGATCGAGGAGATGAGTGATGAAGAGGCGAGAGAGGCCTCTCTGATTGAGAATCTGAGCATTTTAAGAAAGGAGATGGATGCTATCACAAGGGCTACGCGGCTGAACGAGATAGTTTCTTTCTCGCCTGCAGGGTTGAGGGCAACAGCAAGAAGATTAGGCATTCCAGCGTCAACGTTGAGCGAGTGGCTTAAAATTTTAGAGTTAAGCCCGAAAATGCAAGAAGCAGTGGCCAGAGGCCTACTCTGTTACACGGATGCGCTGAAGCTCGCAAAGATGAAGATCGGACAGATGAAACAGGACGAACTGGCTGAAATATTGGAAAAGGAAGGAATCGAGGCCTACAGAAAAGAGTTAGAAAGACTCGCCATGAAAAAACTGAAAAAAGGAGCGCCAAAAGGAAAATACTTGATTCTAAGAGCAACCTTCGACAGGGCATACCCGACAGACGTCGAACTCTACGAAAAACTAAAACGGCTGGCAGAAACCAAACAAATGAAACTCGACGAATACTGCAAATGGGTCCTAGCTGAGCACGCCAGAAATCAAGAACACATCTCCGAGGAAGAGCCTAAGAAATAAGTAATCAGGCGAAGACAAAGCAAACTAATTCGGCTAGTTTAAGGTATAAGCGATGAATGTAACAAAAAACCTTGTCTTAGAGCTTCTAGAGGCTGCCAGAATTAGCTAAATGGAAATAAAAAAAAGCAAGTAAGTAAAGTTGAACACTCTGCAACTGGAAACAACAAGCTGTTATTTTTTAATTCGACAGAAAACATGTCAACCATAACCAGATATGCGACCACAAAAATTTGTTAACATTTTCTCAGAAAAAAGAGTTTCTTACAAACTCAGCTTGGTAGAGCTTCCGAGCCTGCTAGCAGGGCTAGCTGGCGGAGACGCTGTAGACATCCACCCGCGGTAGGTGTCACCCAGCCTGCCACGCGTACATGCAGAGACCGGAGTGTCGCAGGAGAGCTGCAGGGCTTATCTCAGCTCGGCGATTTCAAAATGAAGGTTTCACTTCATGAAAGTCCTGCTCGCCCGACCATCAACTTGCAACGAACCGAATGTTTTGCAAATTGATTGTTCGAAAGTGCTTTTCTCGCTTCTTTCAGGATTGAAACTTTGCAGGTGGGTTTATCTGTGCTGTCTTGGTGGTGTATCAGGCGGGTAGTTACTTTACCGTATTGTTGCGCGATGGCAATCACTTGTTGTACCAAATTAGGGTATTTAGCTTGAGCAAAAATCCATTTTTCGCCGCTTGCATGTTTCTTTATGTGCCCGTCACCATCGGATAATCCAGTAAAGGTATGCTAGAGGAAAATTCGGAACATAATCATCTTCTTTGTTAGGTAATGCTAGGTATAGATGCTTGCTACAAATTTTAACATCGATAGCTTTTTCGTTTCTTTTTTGATATATCCTAACTTTTAATCCCATCTCTTCTAGAATTGAAACCAGTTTATTTCGTATTTCTGTGTCACATGAAGAAAGAGTGAAAACTACGATGTGGTGATATCTATCTATGAATTTGCATCCATCTGTATAGTATAATCCCACAATCCAATCCCACTCACTCTGGTCAATATTCTCTTTGTGAAGCGGTTTAGTTCGTCCTGTTCTGCTGCCTCGGTAATAGCTCACAAGACCTTTTGAAATGTTTCGATTCCATTGCTTTCGTACTTGCTGGATTATTTCCGAGTAGCTTGCCTGAGCATATTTTATATATTTTACAGCATCTCGCGGAAGTCTTGGCAATTAGTTGTATCTCTCTTACTGATTATGAAGTGCTAATCTTCCTTTATAAAATCTTGAACTGTATCCCTTGCTAAGGTTTGTAAATACGTCGCAGGTTCAAATCCTGCCCGCCCGACCAAAACCAAATCAGCCCATTTTGATGAAATAATTTAAAATCAAGGATCTTCCAGATTAAATGTTCCATCTTTTCCATTAACTATCAGTTTAACTTTGTTTATGAGTTTCATTACGAGAAGTATTTTCACTGGTGCTGGGTCTGGAATTTTGTGTATGGCAACTGGCAAGTTTTCAACTTTGACATTGGCAACTTCTATTTTATTTAAAATCCTAACTGGAGTCTTAATAATTCCAGAAGCTGTTATTAAGGTTACTTTCGGATAATCCTTGTTTGGTTCGAGCTCTAGGAAGTCCGCGCTTTCAGGCGGAATAACGGGAAAAGCTGCACAAGTGTCTTCATCTACAAGAAAAATCTTAACCGTAAAGAACTACACGAACACAAAATTCGTAAACATCCTCTTAGAAAAGCGGATCTACATGAAACTTAAGAAAACAGCTGAGGAGCTGAGTACAGCACCACACATAATCATCTATAACGCGTTGATCCTAATACTGAAAAAAGGCAAGGCGGAGCGGAACTAAACGCTAACTACAACAAAGCATAGAACATTATGGAATTAGGATTAGCATTGAAGTCTAAGCTAGGTAAACCGTGCACGCGTTATTAAAAAAGGATTCGCTAGGGAAAGGAAGTCCGCTTTTTTTATTATAGCGTCATTCGATCGCCACAATTTCCATCAGAGCTATCTTTTTAGCCTAAAGCTTTTTTTAAGGCTCTTACAGAGTCTATCCATTTTTCATCCCCCTCCACCCAAGGAACAGCAACTAACGATAATCTAACGGCATTTACCGGCTCGCCATAGAAGGAGGCGCCGGACACTGTGACCATGCCCTTGTTAAGCAGATCGTCTGCAATTTTTGTCCCCTCGATAGGTGTTTTAACCAATGCATACAACGCTCCATACAAACCATTCTTCGGCAGGAGTAAAGGTATTCTCTCTTCCAAGAGCACGGTTATTCTATTTGCTAGGATCTCACACATCCATTCATGAGTAACCGGGTTTTCAAGGAACATCCGCAATATATGTGCTCCCGTAATAAAGGATAATGTTGGAGCACTTAGGTTTTCCCTTCCGATGATCGCCTCCATGTTCGCTATCCACTGCTTGTTTGCAGTTGTAAAACCAAATCTCAATCCAGCAATAAGACAGGTCTTGGAGAGGCTCGACAAAATGCATATATCGTCATAATCTTTCTCCACAACTTCTTTGAATTTTTTCCTCAGGTTTTCTACAGCCTCTTTGTTAAATCTCGCTTTGGTGGGATTTGTTTTAGGGGTGAGCTCGAATATTGTGAATAAATACGGGGCATCCCATATGACGCCGCCCCCTTTTGTTCTCATTACTTCGACAATGGCTCTTAAATCCTCCACCGAAGTGTATCCGGTAGGGTTGTTCGGCATACTCACGTAAAATACTGATTTGTCTATTATTTTCTTTTTGAGATCATCCACATCCAACGACAAGTCATCATGCATCTTAACGCGTCTAAGCTTACACCCATTACCTCTAACGATGCCGGGAATTGGTGAGTAATCCCATTGTAACATGAAAACATCGGTACCTGATCTAATTGCCCTAAGACTGGCGGCCATAGCTTGTTGCCCACCTGCTGTGCAAGCCACCCTATCAGTATCTTCATCTGTGAGAGGTACACCGTGTACGTCCCTCATGTATTTGATGACCCATCTCTTTTGTTCAGGGGTACCAGTAGTGGGGGAATAACCGACAGCGCGTAGTAATGGATAGCATGAATTCAAGATTCCGCTCTTTATTCCATCGGCAACGATTTTTAATGGAACCGGCAATTCATCGTTCACCTCTATTCTTATATTCTTGAATATCGATAGTTCAAAAAGTAAGTTTCCGACGCTACCGCTACTGAAATCAAATACATGCACGCCTTTTTCCCTCAATTGCACGGCCTTCATCATAGCCTCTCTTATCGCTGGCATAGGAGGAAAAGGACGAAGATATTCGGATTTCAATTTTTTAAACCTGGTATAATTCTTGATTACAGCTTTATAATTCTTTTTCTCGAACAAGCGAGGAATTTTTTCTGGTAGGATTAGGAAGGGCTGGCAAGCTATTGTTTATTTCCTCATAAAAAAGGTCTATTGCAAGGGATACTGGCTGACCGTGGAAGTTGCCTCCTGAAAGACATGTTCTAGCTGGCACACAACTTTTTTACTGACGATGTAATATCGCGCTTGGAATATTTTGGGGCATTATTCGTAGTACATTTATGTCATGGACGCGCACGTGGTACACCCAAAAGCATATTACGTGCAATGGTAAAAATATGAGGCGCATTGAAGGCTTAACATGCCAGTCTTGAGTGCAAATGAGCTTAAAAGAATTTGTATCACTGTTTTGGTGGCGGTTGGAACTCCAGAGGATGAAGCGGAAATTATTGCAGATAGCCTTGTTAAGGCTAATCTTCGAGGAATTGACTCTCATAGTGTTTTCCGATTAACCGCTTACATTGATAGAGTTGAACACAAGACAATCATTCCTGGAGCACATTTCACGATAGTTCGTCAGACTCCATCCACCGCTTTAGTAAACGGAGGATCCGGATTTGGAGAAGTGGTAGGCGTTAAGGCAATGGAACTTGCAGTGAAGAAATCTCGTGAAACAGGCATCGGGGCCGTGAGTGTCTTCGATACCAATCACTTTGGCATGGCTGCATACTGTGCCATGATCTGTCTCCAAAACGATATGATCGGCGTTATTACCTCTAACACCAGCCCCTATGTTGTTCCTTGGGGTGGGCGGGTTCCTATGCTTGGCACTAACTAAAAAGGGGGAAAAAAGTTGTGCCAAAAATTAAGGGTTGACCTTCCTCTTTTATAGGGGAACATACGCTAGCGCGCGTGTAGCGCGCTGTGGGCTTATGAGAAATCTTTTATACTAGTAATTCCGACTATTGTGTGAAAAAGAGGAGAAAAATCGGATGAAATGCTGGATTGTTGCAATACTCGCTTTAGTGCTTCTCCTTATGCCTATTGTTGGAGTAACGGCACAAGAGGAACCTACCTACGGAGGAACTTTAACATGGGTGATAACGTCGGAGCCTGATGATCTGGCTATGTTTCGTACCCTAGAGGCAACTCAAAATCTACTTGTCTGCAACTTTTTTAACTCTTTCTTTACTTACACCGCGGAAGGTAACTACGTTCCAGACCTGTTGGAGTCATACGAAATCTCGAAAGATGGACTAACATATACTTTCCACTTCCCCAAAGATGTAAAATTCCATGACGGCGAACCGTTCACTTCAGAGGATGTGAAGTTCAGTATTGAGAATATTTATTTTCCATATAGCCCAGGCTTTGATACGATTTTCAAAGATGTTGCTGTTGAGACACCGGATGACTTGACGTTAATACTTAAATTAAAAGAGCCAAGGAATGCCCTTATGGATAAGTTACGTGGCCGGTATATCCTTTTTTACCCTAAACACCTTTACGAAGGTACAGATATACTGAAGAACCCATACAATAACAATCCTATCGGAACAGGCCCCTTCAAATTTAAAGAGTGGGTGAGAGGTAGTCACATAGAAGCGGTAAAGAACGAAAACTACTTCAAAAAAGGTTTACCATACTTGGATGGATTTCTCTGCAAATTCGTCTATGACGAAATGTCGGTAATTCTAGGAGTCGAAAAGGGTGAAATCGATTACATGCCCCGGGAGTTCCCATTTGCTTATTGGAAGCAATATTCCTTAGACCCCCAATTTAAGGTTGAACCTGTTTCCTACATATCTGTTTCTGCGCCGACCCTTTGGTTAAATCATAGAAGGGAACCGTTTAGCAACGCTAAGGTTAGGCATGCAATAAACTTGGCTATGGATAAGGACGATATTTCCGAAAAAGTGTACTACGGACTTATGAAACCCGTTAATGGTTGGATCCCGCAAGGCTGGAAATCTCCCTTCCTACAATATAATCCGAAAGTGCCTGAATGGCATCGCGATGTAGAGAGAGCGAATGAACTCCTTGATGAAGCTGGATATCCGAGAGGTACGAATGGAGTGAGGTTCAGTGCTGACCTTTATATATATTCGGAGCGCCCACAGTTGGATATGGCTGAACTGTTAAGAACCCATCTGAGCGAAGTTGGTATAGAGGTTACAGTTAAGCCACTATTGGAGCCAGCATTTGAAAAGCATATATATATGACGGACTTTGATTTCGATATGGCGGTTGAGCAGTCAGAAACCGTTGGATCGACCCCCCAAGATACGCTCTTTATTCCCTTTTCTACGAAAACGATAGGAACGGGTCCGATTACAAACTGCGCAGGATACAATAATACCAGGCTTAACGAGTTATTCGACATTGCCCCAATTGAAATGGATATGGAAAAACTTCAGGAGATTCTATTTGAGATGCAAGAGATACTATACAATGACATGCCCGCTATCCCAATTGTAGGGTGGTGGACCCTCGTTTCAATCGCACAATCCGACGTGATGAACGTTCCTCATTCAATTAGTTGGAGAGAAACGCTGGAGAACGTTTGGATAAAGGCTGGCGCGCCGTCCATTCTTGAGGAGGTAGAGGATATGATCAAGCTGACTACAGAGAAGGTCACGAGGAATGAGACGCTGATTTACGGCGTTATAGCGGTCCAATTGATCACGCTGGTGCTTGTCGCAGCAGTATTGTTAAGAAGGAGACCAACTTAGGCTCCTAACCCTCCCTTTTTCTTTAAGAGGTTTAGAAGATTCGCGCGCGCTGCGAATTTTGAACTAAGTTATCCTTGGCTATCTTAGTGATCTTTTTTGGGGGGATCTACAGATTCCAAGGCATTGAGGAAACTCACGATCGCAAGAGGAACTCTAATCTGTAGTCATGTGCTCTTCTCCTGCTCGCGCGCGCGCTCAGAAATTTGGTCCCTTATTAATTGCTGATAAAAACCTCTTTCCCCTTCAATTGCCGTCTCTGGGATGCTATCCCTTTCCGGGCTAGTATGGTTGCGATTACCCCAACGTAGGATGGCCAGCCACCGTGTAAAATATTTTTGATTCTTCTCGACTGTATAACTTCTCAAGAACTAACAGGAGCGATAAAGCGGGAGATACCTAATGCAGCTGAAAGATAATGAAAAATCATTTAGGTTGAGTAACTTACCTGCAACTGCTGCGGATCCAGATGTCCTACCTATGGGCTTAATCTCCAGAGACCAGAGGATTTCTTTCGGCGCAGCTGTGAGCACCGCGCCCGTATCAACGAGAGTTTAACATCGCTTTCCAACGCACTAACCGGGTTAATAACAGCTACCTTAACATAAGTAAAGCCCATTTCGCATTGTCCTCTAATGAGTATTTGTGCGCGATGAGATTTACTGATGTCTTGATAGCGCGCGCGTGGGTGCAAATTCTGCGGTTAAGTGAGAGTAACGGGAAACAGTTTTTGAAGTTATCCAAAAGCGAAAAATTTTTATGAATGTAAACCGATTAAAATGTATGTACGCCCCTGGCTTAAAAACATATATCATTAAGAGGCTTTTGTCTGCCTTACCGACGATTTTGGTGGTAATCGTTATAAATTTTGCCTTGATTCATGCTGCACCTTACGATCCAGCTTTAATGCTGGTCGGGGAGGCCGGGTACGTCTCAAAGGAGTATGTAGCAAGGATAAGAGCAGAATATGGCCTTGACAAGTCACTACCCGAACAATTGCTCGTGTATATTCTAAAGGTAGTCAATGCCGATTTTGGCTATTCATACTTTCATGGAGAGCCTGTTTTGAGAATAATCGCCCAAGCAATCCCGGCCACGCTGCTACTGATGGCTACTGCTTTCACGATAGCAATATTGATCGGTATTGTTTTCGGAATATTTTCAGCCAGAAAACCAAATTCCATGACGGATATTTTATTCGGCATCTTATCTACGGCTGGTTACTCCATGCCTCGGTTCTTACTGGCAACGCTTGTTTTGTGGATGTTTTCGCTCAATTTAGGATGGTTTCCAAGTGGAGGGGTTCGAACAGTAGGTGGCTATTCAGGAAGTGATGTAGTTGACGTGTTGACTCACCTATGCCTTCCCGCATTGACACTGGCAACGTATGATCTAGCGTTAGTATATCGATTGACGAGAACCAGCATGTTAGATACCCTGGCGAAGGATTACATTATCACGGCAAGGTCTAAGGGATTAAGTGAAAAGACCGTTCTTTTCAAGCACGCCCTTAGGAATGCGATAGCACCAGTAGTTACTACGTCAGGGGTGAGGTTTGGTTTACTTCTCGCGGGGGCTGTTACTACTGAAACTGTATTCAACTGGCCAGGCATGGGTAGACTTATATATGAGGCTACATTGCTGGGGGACTACCCTTTACTCATGGGGACATTTGTCGTAATTTGCATGACAGTAATTATTTCCAATTTGCTTGTAGATATTATATACGGGATACTTGATCCACGAGTACGACTTAAATGAGGTATACTCAAAGAGGTGTATGCAGATGCTATCAAAGAACCTGATTATCAGTTTCGTAGGTGACATGTCAAGGTTTTGGCGAAGATACAAGAAAAACAGAGGAGGGGTTGTCGGTTTATTATTTTTGGCTTTTGTAGTTATACTCGCGATCGCCGCGCCGGCAATTTCAACGTATGATCCTACGAAGACGGGAGTTGGAGGGATCTTTGCAGAGCCATCCTCGACGCATCTTCTAGGGACGGATCACCTAGGGAGGGATATATATAGCAGGCTTCTGGTAGGTGCACGGGTTGCTTTACTTGTAAGTTTCCTTGCAGCTGGAATATCAGCGGTTATTGGATCGGTAGTCGGCGCAATTGGGGGATATTTTGGGGGAATTGTGGATCATCTGTTGTCTAAAGTGACAGAGATATTCCAAGTGATACCCATGTTCTTCTTGGCGCTATTGCTTCTAACGATTTTTGGCGGTTCCCAATGGATTGTAATTTCCACGATTGGTGTACTAGGTTGGCCCTCTATAGCTAGAGTGACGAGGGGAGAATTTATACGAGAAAGGGAGAAGGAGTACGTACAGGCGGCCTTTGCATTAGGAGCGAGCAATTTAGACATTGCACTCTTTGAAATCTTCCTTAATGTTCTACCTCCGATCATCATCAGCACGTGCTTTGTGATGTCTTCGGCTATGCTGACTGAAGCAGCTCTAAGCTTTCTGGGGATTAGTGACCCCTCTATTCCCAGCTGGGGAAGAATGATAGGCGATGCTCGTCTCTTCCTTTTCCGTGACGTGTGGTGGGTGTTGTTACCACCTGCATTAATGTTATGTATTACCACGATTGGAATAAACCTAATCGGAGATGCGTTAAATCGGATTATCCGATAGTTCGAAAGCGCGCGCGCTAGTAGGTGATCTGACCATTGAGCATGAGCGTAAAAACGTTGCTTATTAACAAAACAAAGACATATTATTTCACGAGATTCGGCACCGTAAGAGCGGTAGATGGTCTGAGCATGGAATTAGGTGAAAAAGAGGCAGTCGGGCTGATAGGTGAGTCTGGATGTGGGAAAACCACCTTGGCCTTATCAATAATAAGATTGCTCCCGCCTCAATGCAAGATTTTAGAAGGAAGCATTCTATTTAAGGGAAGGAACTTGTTGGAACTTACAGAAAAAGAGATTAACCGCGTGAGGGGAAGAGAAATATCGATGATCTTTCAGAATCCTTCAAGTTATTTGAACCCGGTCATGAAGATTAGTGAGCAAATTATCGAATGCATTACCAACCATCATGCTATGAAGAAATCAGAAGCGGAGGAAAAAGCGCTTGAAATGTTAACGAAACTTCGCATTCCTGAGGCAAAACAGGTCATGCGGTGCTATCCATTTGAGCTTAGTGGGGGAATGCAACAACGTGTTGTGATTGCAATAGCACTCATACGTAATCCTGTACTACTCATAGCAGACGAACCAACAACATCTGTGGATGCCACCATAGAGAGACAGATCTTAAACTTATTGAATGAGCTAAAAGAGAACCTCTCACTATTATTGGTTACTCATAATCTAGGCGTCGTGGCTGAACTATGCGAGAAGATTTACTGCATGTATGCTGGAAAAATCGTGGAATATGGTGACATTTTTAAAATCTTTGAAAATCCGATGCACCCATATACATCAGGGCTATTGAAGTCGGCTCTCAGTATTGATGAATTGAAGAAGAAAATTATGGTTGTCAAAGGCGATGTACCCAGTTTAATTAACCCACCCCCGGGTTGTAGGTTTCACACTAGATGTGAACACGTTAGACCAATTTGCAGTAAACAAGAACCGCCAACAGTCAAGGTTGGAAAAAATCATTGGGCATCGTGTTGGCTCCATTACTAGGGGTGTATATCAATATCAATACTTGTTAAAGCTGAAGGCTTGAAGAAATATTTTCCGTTGAGACAAATGCCATTCAGAAAAAAGTTATTCGTACATGCAGTTGATGGAGTTGATCTCACAATCGAAAAAGGCGAGATATTAAGCTCAGTAGGTGAGAGCGGATGTGGGAAAACGACCCTTGGAAGATTAATTTTAGGGATATTAAAACCGACTGCTGGAACAGTGAAGTTCATGGATCAAGATATCTACAAGTTGCACGAAAAGAATAAACGACGTGAAATTCGACGTCAAATGCAGGTGATATTTCAAAATCCCTTCCAATCGCTTAATCCCCGGAAAACCATAAAGCAAATTCTAGCTAAGCCGTACAAGGTTCACAAGGTGATTATGAAAAATGAGATTACATATAAAGTGTTAGAGCTATTGGAACAAGTCAACCTCAAACCGGCGGAAACTTTCATCGGGAGGTATCCCCACGAGCTTAGCGGAGGACAAAAACAAAGAGTCGCTATTGCCAGAGCCCTAGCCCTTAACCCTAAATTTGTCGTTTGCGACGAACCTGTATCGTCGTTAGACCTTTCAATTCAAGCCCAAATACTTAATCTAATAGCCGAATTGAGGGAGAAAACTAAAGTTAGTTTACTATTCATTACACATAATCTGGCTGTAGTTAGATCAATATCAGATAGGGTTGCAGTAATGTACCTAGGTAAGTTCGTAGAATTAGCTGACGGAGAAGAACTTTTTCAGACTCCTCTACACCCATACACTCAGGCCTTGCTCTCAGCAATTCCTATTCCAGATCCCAAAAGAACACGCCTCCGGAAAAGAATCGCCCTAAAGGGCGATGTTCCGTCTCACCTCAATCTTCCGTCAGGCTGTCGATTCCACACCAGGTGTCCATATAGTAGAAGCGAATGCTGTTCTGTAGAACCGAATCTCAACGAAGTTAGAAGAGGCCACTCTGTAGCCTGTCACATTGCATGATAGAAGCGTTCCACAAAGCCTACAAATACGAGGCTTGGATGTTCCCAAGCCATCCACAATTCGTGAACTATTGGAACTATGAAAGGCCACATCAAGGAATAAGTTATCTATACCCGGCGGATGTATACTTTAGAGACCTAAAGAAAGGGACACATCATAGTGGATAGAACAGATAGAACAGGTTTAACCAAAGGCCCTACTCATAAAGTGCGCATTTCATTTATGAGATCCACAAAATAGTTTACGACAATTTCGAGGATTTTTTCTCCTTCTTGACGGGTTGCATAAATGGGAGGCTCAGTAGCTAGAGAACCGTTTTCACTGATTTCACGCGTATTTATAGGGATTTCAACAGTGCAGGACTTAAATATCGACTTGGACTCGTTTTTTGGGATTATATTGTTTGACAAAGGCTTTATAGGCTGTAGTTTCTTTGCTTCATTGAGATCTACTAAATCAGATCGATCAGGTGTAAGAGCTAATAACAAAGAAACCCCGTGACTACCACCGTGTCCTTTGTGTTCTTTCCTTGCAAACTCTGTCATTACCGTCCACCAGTCGGAGATTACAAAAAATGCACCCGTTTCCTCCTTGAGTTGCCGTGCAGCAAGCGACAACGGACCCGTATTTCCACCATGCCCATTGATTATAAGTATCTTCTGGGTACCGTGACGAATCAAGCTGTGACACACATCTTTAACTAGATTAGCCAATACATTGTATCGTATTGAAATGTTTCCTGGAAAATCACTATTCCACGGACAATATCCAAATTGGATGTAAGGTGCAAGGATTACTCCAGCCTTTTCTGCAACTCTCCTTGCGATCCCAGACGCATGTATATGATCAACTGCCAATGGAAGGTGAGGCCCGTGTTGCTCGATAGCACCAACCGCTAATATGGCAATGTCTGTTTCCTCAAACGCCTTCTCTGCTTCAGGCCATCTCATGTCAGGTAAGTATACCTTTTTCAAATTCGTCCACCTTAGCATAAGAAGTCCACAAACTGTTATTTAACGGTTTTTTATCCGATACTTTTTTAAGGAAACCACCAAACATACTTTCAAAAGGTGTTGAGTTGGTGGTTAAACAGCGTGCTTCGAATAGAATCAGATTGCTCGAAGATCCTATGAAACCTATCGAAACACGAGTTAAGAAGCTTCAGAACGAGGGTAAAAGAATCATCTCTCTAGTGAGTGGCGATCCAATAAACGCTGGAGGGTTTACTCCACCAGAACATGTAGTTAGATCACTCGTTATGGCTGCGCAAGACAAAAAAAATTATGGGTACTCTGGATATCTTCCTTGGGGGCTTGAGCTTAAGCGGGCGATAGCAGATAGACAAAAGAAGGATCATGGAATCTTCTATCCTCCAGATCGCATCGTCTTGACTTATGGAGGTACCAATGCTATTGATCTTTTATATTTTTCCTTATTTGACCCAAAAGATGAATTGTTAGTTCCTGAACCAACGTATCATTTATTTGTTTTCCTGACCCAATGTTATCGTACAAAATTCGTGACTTGTAGGAGTGATGAAACAAATGATTGGCTTCCAGACATAGACGATCTGCGAACAAAAATAAGTGAAAAGACTAAATGCATTATCTTAGTGAATCCTAATAACCCAACTGGCGCAGTCTACAACGAAAAAATTCTGAGGGAATTCGTTAACATTGCTGGAGAGCATGATTTAGTTATTATTTCGGATGAAATATACGATATGACTACATTTGATGGAGTTAAGGCTATATCTATAGCTTCAGTAGCTAAGGATGTCCCTTGCATCATTTTAAATGCGCTAACAAAAAGCTACTTGGTTCCAGCGTTTCGGCAAGGTTTTATTTGTTTTCACGACCCTGAAGAAAAAATAAATGAATTAGTAGAGAAAACTAATACCTTTGCAAGTAAAATGTTGCCGATGTCAGCGCTTATCCAGAAGGCTTCCATTGACGTCTTGAAAGGGCCCACCGAATTTAGAAAAGATCTATTAAAGAAGCTAGAAAAGCGCAGGGACTATGCTTGGAAGCGTTTGAACGAAATAGATGGCCTCACTTGTGTCAAACCTAAAGGTTCCTATTTCGCCTTTCCTAAGGTAGATGGAATAGGCAGAATCTGGAAAAGTGATAAGGATTTTCTGCTATCTCTGCTTGAGGAAGAAGGAATTGTCCTACGTCTCGGGTCGATGTTTGGTGAAAAGTACGGTGTTGAGCATTTTCGAGTAAGCTTTCTCTTTCCGATCAACACTATGCGAGAAGCCTATGACAAACTGGAATCCTTCATGAAGCGACATGTAAGTTAGCGGCAAATTTATGAGCAGAAAAAGAATAAGGGAGTTGTAAGTGGAGGTTCTGGGACAGTCTTCATAACATTCTGAGGAGGCTACCATAGCCTTTTGTGGGTTCTGAAACTTTCGCCTTCCTTAATGCATCCCATAGCGTTGCTATGTTGCTAGTAATCACAGGTTTTCCCAAGTCTCGTTCCAATTTTTCAATAATGGGTGCCGCATGGAGGCCTGTGCAACTTTGGAAAATGCCTTCAGCTCCGGGTACATCAACACTCCGAATAAGTTTGTAATTCTCATGCGGGTTGTTGTCTTGAAATTCGTAAACATCTTTGTATTCTCCTTTACGCCGTTGCATGTTCACTACTTCAAAGCCGATTTTTTCTAGATAATCCTTCAGCACGTCATTTATTTTCTTAATGTAAGGTGTAATAACGGCAACTTTCTTTATTTCCAATTCTTTGAGAGCTGCTACAGCCGCTGTAATTATTGTTGAAGCGGGGATATCTGGTGCAGCGTTGTTTATCTTCTTTATTAATCCCTCAGTCCATTCCGTTCCGCCTATGAAGCTACCACTCGTGCACCCAAACGTTATACTCGTAGGTTTAAGGGGAAGCAGAAGTTTTGTCGCTTCTTCGACTTTGTCAGCCATTGCCCATAAGTGTTTATCAGTTTGAGATGTGTTTCCAGGCAAGGTATGGAAGCGCGCCGAAAATATTGCCACACCCTCTGGAGCCATTCTCCAGAGCTCAGGTTCTAACGTAGAGTCGCCATCTGGAATAATTAATCCTATTCTTGCCCTCCAACCGTACACTTCAGGACCAACCTAAGGCTTTCTCGGCCTACCCGGAGGCAAAGATTCCAAGGCAGGTTTGCCGGAAGGAGCTAAAACTTCCATAGCGTATTTTTCCTTTTCCGCTTTCTTTTTTGCATATTCTAACGTTTCCTTTGCGTAATCGGCAGGTATCACAATTACCCCATCACCATCTCCCATTATTAGGTCACCTGGTTTAACCTGAACACCGCCACATTGAATTGGGACATTTAAGTCCACATCTTCTACAAATTCATATGCACCTGCTGGAGACGACCATTTCGCGAAAACTGGCAGTTTCATCTTCTCAATGCCGTAAGTATCTCTGACGCCACCATTGATAACTACTGTTTGAATTTCATTTCTCTTAGCAAAAGTACTGAAACATTCCCCCCAAGGACAAAGACCCTCTGGCAAAGCGGGTGCCCCCATGACTAGAATGTCTCCAGGTTTAGCATAGTCAATAGCAGTTAACCTAGCATCTTCCCTAGATCTTCCAGTTCTTTGAACTTCTTCTATTAACTTCCCCGGAGGTTCATCATTTGTAAGCCTCATATGCACTGTTATCGCGGGACCAACGTATACATTTCCTCGCATGAAATTAAACATCGGTTTTATGCCTCGCAGAAAAGTATGTATTCCAAATTGGTATCGCAGTCCATCGTACATCAAAGAAGCATCAAGCTTTTTAATTTCTTCGATCAGTTCTTTCGGAGGTCTCTTAATGTCTAACGCTTTTTTCTTAAGTTCATCCAACCATTCCATCTCAATCACATTAGTTACCATCATAACACTTCAGATATAAGGTTTTCGAACGTCTATAATCACCAACTTCAGGCATTGAGAACATGTGTTGATTTGTTAAGGTTAGAATTGGCAACTTAAGAGAGCTTATAAATTAGGGAACTTAATCATAGCGAAATTGTAAATCTAGTAGATAGAAAAACATTAAGAAGTCATTACAAGAAGATATGACTATGGAAAATATAGCTATCCTAAGAAAGAATTTAGCGGATTTAATGCTCAGAAGGTTCAAAGTTAACTTAACGACAGGTCCATTGGAAAAATCGAGTCCGTACTGAGAAAAGAGGAACAGAGCTAAGTGGAACGTGGAAAAGGAAGGACTTTTGACATCGAGGTATCTTACGATGAGATCCAATAAAACTACCACTGATCATGGAGAAATATCAGACGCTATCGCAAAAGTGGGAGAGAATACAAAGAAAGAATCTTTAACGGGAGGCCAAAGCAATAAGTTCTATTTCAACTTTTGACCCTAGACCCAATCCAACCTGGACGCATGTGCGAGCTGGGTGATTTTTCGGAAAAAACCTTGCCCAAACTTCATTTAGTGCTCTTTCTCTATCATTTATGTCTGTCAAGTAAACAGTGGCTTTAATCACATTATCCATGGACGATCCAGCCTCTTCCAAGACTTCTTTTAGATTTTTTAAAGCTTGTTCGATTTGAGTCTTTGCGTTCTCAGATACGAGCTTTCCTGTTTTCGGAATCCTACCCTCTCTTCCAAAAGTAAATATGAATTGCCCCACCTTCACCGCACGCCCAGCAGGTATATCTATATATTCTTTATTCATATCAAACATACCTCAATGGCGAATAGCACAGTGCCCTTCTTAAATATCTTTGGGTTTAATCAATCACGTCCTACAAAAAAGGAATTGCGGGAGCGTTGATTTATATTAACAGATATTTGGAAAAAATCGTGTTATATTTCGAATGATCTTCGCGCGCTAGCCTGTTTAGAAATTGTTGTTGATTTTGTGGTTGCTGTCTTTTCTTGGGTTTCTCTGCTTGTTTTTTCTGTGTTTGATTGCTGTTTCTATCTGGAATACATTGTTCCGAGCTGGCTTCTACCTTTTCCTAGGCGTTTCTTTGATGGCTAACCCTGTATTAACCCGTCTTTGATGGGTCTTGTTTTGCCTCATTGGGTGGTGTAGTGTTTGATGCTGCGGATGAGGCTTGGCTTATGCTGTCGGACAGCTGTTAAAGCCACGACCAGCATGGCTGAGAAGCTCAGACAAGCATGGATAAAAGCCTGTTTTAAGCCTCTAACTCTCAAGTGGTCTAGGAGAAGCCATTCTTTGGCTCTGCTGAACACCCTTTCTATGCATACTCGCTTCCGGAAGAGGTTGGCCAGACGCTTAACTCCGTGAACCACGAAGTCACGTCCAACTTTCAGGGCGTTCTTGATCCTTGAACTTTTCCTGTAAGGTATTACCGCTTCAGCACAATACTGCTTAACCGTTTCCCTAACCTTTGCCGAGTCGTATTGAGCGTCAGCCAGAACAGTTTTGAAGCTTATGCCTCGACACTTCAGCTTCTGCAGCAACGGCTTAAAGCACAGCTTCTCGTTCACGTTACAGGGCTCAACAGTGAATGCTAGTGGCAGTTCAGAGCTTGTGCAGCATGCCGTGTGCACCTTATAGCCGAGTATGAATCCTCTTCTTCCCCTTCCAACGCGAGCGTCGTGGTCGCTTTTCCCTGATCTGTTGTCTAGGCTTCTCTGGCTGTAAGCTTTGATGGCTGTGCTATCCAAAGCAACCACTTCACTTTTTACCGCTCCGTCCTTCAACAGCTGTTTCAATAGTATAGAGAACACCTTCTCGTACCCATCCCTGCCAAGCCTATGCCTAAACTGGGTGAACAAGCCGTGACTAGGCGTCTCCCGTCTGAATCCACATGCTCTAGCAATCCGCCTGTTCCTCTTCAGCAGCAACGCAAGCCGCCGATCGCTTGGAACACGCCACAGCTGTTTCAGCAACTGAGCCTTCAACATAGAAACAGGAGGATAAGGCTTCCTGCCAGGCCCGTCTCCATGATAAAGAGACATCAAAAACCTGCGAATAGAACCTAAATTCAGTGAACCAAGCACTTGCTTAATGTTCAAAGCTTCTTCCTAACATAAGCTTACCTAAACAACAAATTAATTTCTAAACAGCCTAGCGCGCAATGCAGTCAATCCCAACACTATGATTTAATTAGCAAGTTTTTTTCTTCATCGTAATATTCCTTTTTTGCGTTTGGAAAAGAAAGATAAAGATATACCAGAATACAATACTTTGGATATTTTATACACCCCTTTCAAGAAGCTTTCCGTATCCACTTATTGGCTTTCTATACTTGGCACTTCTTAGTATGCTCCAAAAAGTAGCTGTGTTGGATGATATAACTGGTTTGCCAAGCTCGTCCTCTAGAGACTGCAATATTTCCATCGTACGAAAGTTGGTGCAAGAAATCAGTATACCTTCTGCTTCAGGCGTATTCGCCTTTTTAGCAAGATCATAAGCGACTTTTGGAGGCAGCACACCCTCTTCGTAGGCGTCCCACATGTTCGAATTCAAATTTTTACATACTGAAAATCCATATCCCTCAAGAAATGTTTTGAGTCTCTCATCTATTCCGTCTACATAGGGAGTAGCAGTAGATACCTTAGTTACGCCTAGTTCTCTCAGGGCTTCGACGACAGCAGTGGCTGAGGTTATGGCTGGAATGCCCGCCTCTTTCTCTATATTCTGTGCTATGACCTTGTCGTGGCCGACACCCTTGTAAAAACTCACTGTTGTATCGGCAAAAACTATGATGTCCACTTTAGAAGCTGCAAGTAGTTTTGCTTCGTAAACCGCTGATCTCTCCATCAACTCTGCCCCCTTAAGCACAGCGTTAAAGTCTCTTGCTTCTTCGTCTTCTCTCTTTTTGGATTCCATCCTAGTTGTATGGATAGCAAAGTCATCAAATGGTAGAATTCTAATTATTTCTCGTTCAACCACAGTATTACGGTATGGACATAACAAACCTACCTTATAAACCAACCATCATCACCTTCATAGCATAAGCGAGTGTTTTCTCGACGTTAATTATTTAAATCTTTCTATTGTGCACACTACAAGCACTAGGTTTTACTATGTAAAGTAGGCAGTGTGAAGTGGTGACCGGGATTTAAGAAGTGGGGTTGTGTAGATGCCACAGTGAATCAAGTATTGAGGGTATGGCAGAGCAAGTCGTACTATCCCATAATTGTGGCTAACAAAAGTCAATATGAAGCCTGAAGAAATAAGTATCGATGTAGTAAGATCTCTCATGGTTCATGAGGATGTTCTTGGATACGATAGGAAAACTCCCGAAGGCACAACGTGGAGACATCATCGATGTTCTAGATGTGGAAGTGGAAGTCTATGCCGAAACTAACAACGCCAACTATTGTTGGACTCCAAGTCCAGCATCGCTATTGGTATGCGGAAATAATGTGGACATGATTAGACAAACAGAGACAATTTACGATCTAATCGTTCTCGAAAGAATGCTCACTAGACTGCTATCACGTTAAAGCTAAATTTGTGAGATACGTGTTGGAAAAGAACTGAATGGTTGATGAGGTTTATGAATTCATCCAATTTAGTCCATTAATCGCTCATAGAAATTCTTCAAATATCGGTTAGAAAACACTTATATGAAAAAGATCTGTTATATAACAGAAGGGTTTTCAAAATGACGCTTCTCATAAGAGAAAAGGATGTGATGAGAGTTTTTTCGCCTAAGGATATGATCGAGGCTGTGGAAGACGGCTTTCGGCAACATGGACTTGGTCTGGCTCAGACTCGACCTCGACGCGAGGTTCGTATACGAGGGAAAGAGCTACGACATGCTGATCCTCGGATAGTTAGGGTTGCGCAGGGTTTGGCTTTTTTAGAAGAGTCAGGGGTTGTAGTGATTGACCACATCTTTAGTTTTCCGGACCGCGGAACTCCGCCAATGAGGGTTGTAAAGCATCTCATCGACGCAGATGAGGGGGGTGTCATTGCCGTTATTGACTCATTAAATCTTCTGGGAATACGTACAGCAGCAGCCAGCGCCGTCGGCGCAAAATTTCTTTCAAAAAAAGATAGTAAAGTTGCGAGTATAATCGGAACGGGGCGCCAAGGTAGGATTCAACTCAGGTTCCTATTGCAGGTTAGGCCTATCGAGAAAGCCTATGCTTACGACGTACGTGCATACGCGCGAGATAAATTCTGCGAAGAAATGAGCACAGAACTCGGAATTGATGTGCTATCATCAGAGAAAATTGAACACGTTGTCAGAAACGCTGACATCTTGGTTACTGCAACTCCTGCAATAAGTCCCATCGTCAAGGCGGAATGGCTCCTGCCAGGCGTGCATGTCAACATTATCGGTGCAGATGCCCCTCCTAAAATTGAACTTGAGGGAGCTGCCCTAAAGAGAGCGGACAAACTGGTGATCGCTGCAGAAGATTGTTTCACGGCAGGGCAAATGCGAATACCAATAGAGGAAGGCCTCATTGGCGAGAATGACATCTATGGGACTATTGGAGAGATCGTCGCAGGAATCAAGGCAGGAAGAGAAAGGAAGAATGAGATTACGGTCTTTCATTCTCCCGGGTTGACCCTGCAAGACGCCGCAGCAGCGTATAGGGTCTACATCAGAGCGAAAGAACTTGGTCTTGGTGTTGATGTCCCGGATCCGTTTTTGTTAAGCTAGTCGTCAAAACGACATGAGAGATTGCAAAGCGAACGACGTACTCAAGACAAAAAAACCCTAACCTTTGCTAAGTTAGATTTACTTCTAACAAGTAAACATTAAATGATAGGTTGAAACTAGTTATGCGACTATTTATCAAATAAAATGTCTATAGCTGAGTGAGTAGCCGTCCATACCCCATGATCTTCTCTTTTACCTCAGCGATTCTGAGCATCATCCAGATCGTAGCTTGATTGCTTGAAATCACTGGCTTATTAATATCACGCTCTAGAAACTGAAGTATTTCAATTGATCGGAGATCAGTGCAACTTATGAAGATACCGTCAGCCTTTGGTCTATACACGTCTTTCGCAAGTCTGTACACGCGCTCTGATGGTACATCAGCTGTTTCCGGCCCGAGGCAACTAAGCCCCTTTATTGATAACACCTCGAATCCGTGGGCTTCTAGGAACTCCTTCTCCTTCTCATTTAGCCACTCTTTATATGGAGTCGCCACAGACAACCTGACAATTCCAAGTTCTTTTAGTGCTTCTAAGACGGCTGTCGATGTTGTAGTGGCCTTAATGTGGGCGGAGTCCTCGATTTTTCCTATGATCTCTTTATCGTAGCCGGGACCCTTCACTAGGCTTCCCGTTGTACATCCGAAGGCTATCACATCGACTTCAGCGTCCGCCAGTTCGATGGCTACCTTGGGAACATCTTCAATCATCCTTGTCAATTGCTCTAGAGTATCTTCTACCTGCCTAATCCTAGAGAAGTGCAGAGATACTCCTTCAGGAGCCAACCTGTAGAGCTCAGGTTCCATTGTCTTATTTACTGAAGGAACCATTATCCCCAACCTCGCTCTCCAACCAGCCATATCAGACACATCTTAACTAGAGATCAGATTCTGATAAAATTTATATTATTTTCTATCTTTGAAGTAGCAGGCGAACACATATGCCTAAAGCAATAAAAGTTGGAGATATTGTGGCTAACAGTTGTGAAAGAAAATTCGGATTCTTCAAAATGGGTGAAGACATAAACATCGTTGAAGTCCCCCTCGCAATAATCAATGGCTGCAAAGAAGGCCCAACGCTGTGTTTGACGGCTGGAACACACGGATGTGAATATGCCGGAATCGCAGCTGTAGTAAGAGTTTGTAGTAACATTAGCCCAACGGAACTTAGTGGTAAAATAATCGCCGTTCCAGTAGTAAATACACCTGGCTTTCGACAGAGGACCTCCTACGTTAACCCGGTGGACAAACTAAACATAGCTGAGGTGTACCCCGGGAAACCAGAGGGTTCCCTGAGTCAAATAATTGCTCACACCATACTTGAAGAGGTAATAACGAAAGCAGACTACTACATAGACTGCCACAGCGGTGATGTAGATGAAAGATTGATCGAGAACACATACTATTACAGGTGTGGTAATGAAAAAGTGGACAATGCTTCATACGCTCTATGCAGAGCTTTCGGCTTCAAGCACATTGTCTTGGTGAATGATGTACCAGCATATCCACATTTTAAAGAAGTTTGCCGAAAAGGAATTCCGATGATTCAGTCTGAGTGCGGAGGTCTTGGAATACTCAAGGAAAGTGATATCGCTAATTACGTTAAGGGGATAACAAATGTCATGAAGTTTCTACATATGATAGATGGTGAACCAAGCATGCAAGTTGAGCAAAAAATCGTTACAAGGGAGTTCTACGTCAAAGTCGCCAACACTGGTATATTCTATCCAAGAGTTGATCTTGGAGAAAATGTAAGAAAAGGACAAGTTGTCGGTGAAGTTGGAAACCTGCAAGGTGAAACCGTTGAGAAGTTGCTAGCAACACAGGACGGCGTGATACGGAAAATGTATACTCGCCACGTGGTGAACCCAGGAGAAATCGTTATGGTTGGATATGTCTCACCAAAACATGCTCCACAACTCGAAGGATAAAAACGCTAATAATCGGCGAAATTTTTATCTTTTCGGCTGATTCAATCTTTAGAGGTTGAATAAATGAGAATGTTTGAGTTTCAAGCTAAAAGAGTTTTCAGGGAGGAAGGAATTCCAGTACCCAAAGGTGAACTTGCAACTAACGCGGTAGAAGTTGAGCAAATAGCAAGGGAGTTGGGAGGACCTGTTGCGTTAAAAGCGCAGGTGCTTGTGGGTGGAAGAGGTTTAACCGGAGGAGTAAAATTTGCAGATAATGTCGAGGAAGCGAGGATGGCAGCTGAGAGAATCCTCAGCTCCAAGATGAAGGGTGAGAATGTTCGAAGAGTGCTGGTTGAGGAAAAGATGGAGATAAAGAATGAACTGTATGTGGGAGTAACGATTGATCAGGAGGCGAGGGCTCCAATTGTCGTAGCAACCTCTGAGGGAGGTGTAGAAATTGAGCTGGTTTCTGAGAAGTCCCCTGAGAAGATAGTCAAGAGGAAAATAGACGTTTTTAAGGGTCTGTCGGAGCATGAAGCGAGGAGTATAGCGAAAAATATCGGGCTTGATCATAGAAAAGCGCTCTCTTTTTCGTCAGTTCTTAGGAATCTATATGGCATATTTGAAAAGTATGATGCAGAGCTTGTCGAGATCAACCCCCTTGCACTGACCGTGAACGATAAGTTCGTTGCGGTCGACGCAAAGTTAAACTTGGATGATAGAGCTGCGTTTAGGCATAAAGACCTCATATGCTGTCTGGGAGAAGAGTCCATCAAGCCTACAGAGGGCCCTAATTTCCGTGAATATCTTGCAAAAGAGGCTGACATTTCATCTTATGTTGAGCTCGATGGCAACATTGGAATCATATCTGATGGTGCTGGCACTGGGATGCTTGCCCTAGACTTGGTTGAGCAGTATGGTGGAAGACCAGCAGATTTTTGCGAGCTTGGAGGATTTATGGACGCTGACATGATGAGGAGTGCACTTAACATTGTATCATCAAATCCAAATGTCAAAGTAATACTGATAACTCTAATCGGAGGACTTACGAGAATGGATGAAATGGCCGAGGGAATAGCCAAGTTTATAGAAGAAAAGAAGACTACGATTCCAATTGTAGTGAGGCTGACAGGCACATCAGAGGAAGAAGGAAGACGAATACTTAAGAATACTGGAATCAATTCTTTTGACGATATGTACGATTCGATTGGAAAGGCTGTGAAATTGGCAGGGGAAAACTGAGTTGGCAATTCTGGTCGACAAAGATACAAGAGTCCTTGTTCAAGGGATTACGGGTCAGGTAGGATCCTTCCAGACGAAGATAATGCTGAATTATGGAACAAAGATAGTGGCAGGCGTCACCCCAGGCAAAGGAGGGCTATACGTGCATGAGATTCCCGTTTACGATCTTATCGAAGAAGCAGTTGATGAACACGATGTCGACGTTGCCCTCAGTTTCGTTCCAGGCCGTTACGCTGCGGATGCAGCCTTTGAGGCTGTCGAGGCGCACGTAGATCTAGTAGTCATACTGGCTGCGGAAATACCGAACATAGACTTTATGAAGGTAATTAGGGTTGCAGATGAACAGAGAGTTCTAGTCCTTGGTCCGGATACTCCTGGGGCCATCTCGCCTGGAAAATCGAAAGTTGGTGTACATCCGAACAGGATGTTCACCGAGGGGAACATTGGTGTACTTTCCAAGAGTGGAGCACTCGCCTATGAGACGTGTAAGGTGCTTACGGAACACGGTATAGGTCAGTCTACGGTTGTAGGCATTGGAGGAGGACCAATTTGGGGTCTCACACAGACCGATATCTTGGAGATGTTTGAAAAGGATGAAGAAACCGCTGCTGTGGTTCTTCTGGGTGAAATCGGTGGGACGATGGAGGAAACCGCTGCTGAGTACATAGGAAAGAAAATGACGAAGCCCGTAGTTGCTTTAATCGTCGGTCGATCGGCACCAGAGGGAAAGAGAATGGGGCATGCAGGGGCAATCATAAAACGCGGTAAAGGCACCGCCGCTGACAAGATAAAGGCTCTGAAAGACGCTGGAGCGTTAATCGCAAAGTCACCTAAGGAGATACCTCAACTGATAAGTTCGGTCGTTTAGAAGAGGATACTGCCACGGCTGTTTCGGCTAAGATTTGTAAAGGATCAACTACAGGTACGGGTATGTCCTCGCTTTTGAGTACTAGGGATACTTCTGTGCATCCGCAAATAATTATCTCCGCCCCTTCCTCAATAAGGTGGGTAGCTACCTTGGCTATGATCTCCTTGCCTTCGAGAATTCGCCCAGCTTTTACGTTGCCGTATATAGCTTCCATGACGTTATCTTTAAGCTTCTCCGGTGGGTAAATCAACTCAACACCGCTCTTCTCCAGTGCTCGGTTGTATATTCCAGCCCTAACGGTTCCGGTTGTGCCGATAAGGCCAACCTTCTTCACGTGGGGAAATCTCCCCTTTATTGTTTGTGTGGTTAACTCCACCATATTCAGGATGGGAATCCCCACGCTTCTCTTCAGTTTCTCATAGTAATAATGGGCAGTGTTGCAAGGAATAATAATTAAATCTACTCCAGCCTTTTCTAAATTCTTTGCTGTCTTCGTCATCTCGGGGAGGGGGCTAGGTCCTCCACCTATTATCGCCGCTGTCCTGTCAGGTATTTTCGGGTTACTATCTATAATCACCCTTATGTGATCTTGATCCTTCTCAGCTGGGGTTGCTCTAACGATTCTTTTGAACAAATCTGCGGTAGCTTCGGGCCCCATTCCTCCAAGTATCCCGATAACTCTCTCTTCCAAATATATCACTTCCACTTTACTTAAAATAATAGATTACATATATTTTCTTTCACTTAAAGCGCGCTTTGGTAACTCTGTTCTCACAGAGAACCCAAACAAAGTTATGGTTGACTACTTCAGATTTTTCGCGCCCTCAAAGTCTTCACAACATGAAGTTCCCTATCGAAACTGTTAAGTGAACGACCATAGAGTTGAAGTCATGACTAAGCCGAAAATTGTTACGTGCCCGAACTGTGGAGCTGTTATGGTTAAAAGAAGTAGAGCTGGAAAAGGTTTTCGAGTAGGGATTATTTATGAATGCCCTAACAGCGATTGTCCTATTATAGATTTGAGGGTTCGCTACGGACGCGGAAAAAGTGGCAACCCAAAAAGCGTCAGGGTAATGAGAGATTCAACTTTTAAATAACTATTCTTCAAAACGAGTTTTGAAGGTTTTCACCTTGTTTCTCTTCGCGAAGAATTCCAGTAGGCTTTTCATCTGCTTCTATCGAGATGGCAAAGTCTGGACAGACCAGTTCACACAGTCTGCATGCAGTGCATTTGTCAGGATCTTTAACCACGGCAACGAAGTTACCTTTTGGGCAAAGTTTATTCGACATAACAAGAACCTTTGTGGGACAGAAGTGGACGCAGAATCCACACCCCTTACAAAACTCTTCATTTATGTAAATTTGCATTCTTTCCACCACTTCGAAGCTTCATTAGTTTCCTACCCTCCTCCGCTGCTTTAATATTAATCTCCGCAACAGAAGGGAAGAGGTCTCTTATAGCTTTTTGAAGACTTTCCTCAGCGACTACTTCTGTTTTCTCTATTAAGGCTCCCAGCATAACCATATTTGCGACCAGCTTTTTCCCCATTCTCGCAGCCATACTCGTGGCCGGAATTTCCACTACCTGAATATCCTTACGCTTTGGTTTACTTACAACAATATCCGAATCAATTATCAGGCAACCGCCCAGTCTTAAGCCGTCAAGGTATCTTTCAAGGGCTGGTTTAGACATAATAACCTGTACATCCGCTTTCTCCATCGTGTAATAGTTTATCATTGTGTCCGAAATGATGATCTCAGATTTGCACTCCCCGCCTCTCGCCTGTTGACCGAAAGACTGGGTTTGGACAGCATCTTTTCCCTCGCATACCACAGCTGCGTGCCCCAATACTATTGACGCTGTAATTATTCCCTGCCCTCCAAACCCGCCAAACCTAATACAAGTTTTTCTTGACATATTTATCACCAAGCAGTCCCTATCCTAAACCCTTACCTCTTTCTCCATCTTCTGATACCTCTCTATCAGGGTTTGAGCACGTTTTTCAAAGAAATCTCCAACAACGATTTTTTCTTTTAGCTCTTCATCGCTGAGTTGACTAGTTTTTTCCTTGGTGATCGAGTTGTTTCGAAGCCACAGCAGGTACTCAAGCGGTTTCTCGATTGGTATCTTCAAAACGTATCTGCCGAAATAAGTTGGGCATTGAGACACCATTTCGATGAACGAGAAGCCCTTGTGTTCTATCCCTTTCTTTATGGAGCGTATAGCGGATCTAGGATGTGCAGTAGTCCACCTACTTACATAGGTAGCTCCAGCAGTCTCTGCAAGTTTGCACAGGTCAAACGCGTTCTCCATGCTTCCCATAGGTGATGTGGAGGTTCGAGAACCAAGCGGAGTTGTGGGGGCGGCCTGTCCACCGGTCATCCCGAAGATTCCATTGTTGACTAGAATAACCGTAACGTCGAGATTCCGCCTTGCAGCTTGAACGAAATGGTTTGTCCCTATTGAGACGCAATCCCCATCGCCTGTTACTACAATGACCTTCAATTCGGGATTGGCTAGCCTGATTCCAGTAGCCCACGCTAAAGTTCTGCCGTGTGTGCCATGAACCACCTCTGTATTCATATAAACGGGAATCCGCGAGTTACAACCAACTCCACCTAGTAAAACCACCTTATCCATATCCAAGTTCAGTTCCTGCATCGCATAGATGAGATAGTTAAGGACCTGACCACAACCACAACCTGGGCAGAACTGATGAGGTAGAACGCCTTTGCGTAGGAACTTTACATTTGGATGTGGTTTCATCCTGATTCACCCCTCATCCTCTTAAGTATCTCCTCTGGAGAATGTATTTCCCCATTATTCTTTGAAAGCGGAATCACATCAGCCTCTCCACAGGACACCCTTTTAACCTCATTGACGTATTTCCCCATGTTCATTTCTGGGACGATTATTTTCTCCACCTTTTCCGCAACATCTCTCAGTAGCCTTTCAGGCACGGGCCACACGGTTGTCAACTTAACGTATCCAGCCTTGATGCTTTCACTTCTAGCCCTAATCACCGCCTCAAGTGCAGAACTCGATTCCGTTCCATACGAGACGACCGCCAGATCAGCATCATCCAGAAAACGTGTCTCAAATCTGGCGATCTCATCGGTGTCACGTGTGATCTTGCCACATATCTTATCATAAAGTTTCTCGTACCCATCTGGGTCGGCCTCTACATTCAGTATGCGTCCCCTCTCATCGTGGGGGTTGTGTGTGTAGAGAACTCTGTATCCTTCACCGAAACTTGACATTGCAGGAACCCCATTTTCTCCAGCTCTGAAAGGCAAGTAGTCTTCTGGAGGCCCAGTGGCTGGCTTTCTATTCACCACTTTTATCCTATTTCGCTCAGGGATTTCCAACCTTCCTCTCATATGGCTTATGTTGGCTTCAGAGATCAGAACAACCGGGTTCCTATACTTTTCGGCGAAGTTGAAGGCCTCAACCGTTAGGTCGAACGCCTCCTGAATGGAGGAAGCAACAAGACATATTGTCTCGTAGTCTCCGCTGGCTCCCCACTTCACCTGCATTATGTCGGACTCTGTAGGTTGTATGTCCTGCCTTGTTCTAGGCACATCGACTATCACACATGGGACCTCGATTGTCGCGGCAAGTCCTATGCCCTCCTGCATATAGTTGAATCCGGCGCTCGCCGTTGCAGTCATCGCCTTAGCCCCAGCAAGTGAGGCGCCTATCACCGAAAAGATCGCTCCCATCTCGTCCTCCATCTGAATGAACCTCCCTCCAACCTCAGGCATCCTTCTGGACATTCTCTCCACAATTTCACTTGCTGGCGTAATAGGGTATCCAGCAAAATATCGGCATCCAGCAGCTATAGCCCCCTCCACAATGGCATGATTGCCCAGCATAAAGTGTGTACCAGAAATCTCCCCAGATTTATTCATACTTACCCCTTCGTGTTCTATTCAACAGAATAAATCTTAAAGCTTTTCTAGAACACTACGAATTCTTGGAATAGCTTCTTCGAGCTCATCCATCGGTCTCGAATAAACCATTCTCGCATATCCTCTGCCCAAGTCGCCGAAAGCTGTTCCGGGAACCGCAAGCACGTGAGCCTCCTTTAGCAGGTATTCTGCAAATTCCTCTGAAGAGAACTTTGTCTCAACTATTTTTGGAAACGCGTAAAAGGCTCCTTTAGGCATCCAACAGGAAAGTTTATCTGTTTTGTTCAGCTCGTTTACGAAATAATCCCTACATTCTTTGTATGCCTTAACCATCCACTTGACCTCTTCTTCACATTCCTTAAGGGCTACAATACCTGCCTTCTCAACAAAAGAGGTAGGATGAGTTACTGAATGTTGCTGAACCTTCAACATATTATCAATTATCTCTTTCTTTGCAGCAGCATACCCAAGTCTCCAACCCGTCATTGAATATGCCTTTGAAAACCCGTTAACGGTAATTGTTCTGTCTTTCATTTCTGGAAAAGAGGCGATGCTGTAGTGTTGAACCCCATCATAAACTATTTTCTCATATATTTCATCTGTTATTACAAGCAAATTACAGTCCTTAGCTATGTCGGCGATCATCTTTAGATCTTCCTTTGGAAACACTGCGCCTACCGGGTTATTTGGTGAGTTTAGTATTACCGCTTTTGTTTTCTCTGTGATTTTCTCCTTTATTTCCTCTTCATCTAATCTAAAATCCCTAGTTTCAAGTAGGTTTACCGATACCTGTTTTCCCCCAGCCACAATAACCATCGCTTGATAGCTAACATAGCCAGGCTCTGGAATAAGTACTTCGTCACCCGGATTTAGAACTGTCAAAAAAGCTGTAAATAAAGCTTGTTTTGCCCCCACAGTTACAATTACTTCAGATTCTTGCACATCGATTTTGTTTTCAGTTCTCAATTTTTCAGCAACAGCCTGTCGTAGTTCCTTTAGGCCTGCACTTGAAACATAATGAACAAAACCTTCATCTAGAGCTTCCTTTGCTGCTAACTTAATTTTCTCCGGAGTGTCAAAGTAAGGCTCTCCCTCTGAGAGGTCAATAACATCTACACCTGCCTGCCTTAAAGCCCTAGCCTTGTCAGGTAACGCGACTGTCTCTGAAGGATTCAACATTTTAACCCTATCTGCTATAACATTGCTAGTCGATATCATACTTAACCACAAATTGACGATATAACTAGAAGATTTAAAACTTCTTGTCTGTTTTCTCTGGGGTTATGATGAGTAAGCTTTCAAAGGGAATGCCAGTCTCATTCTCTTCTCTTGGTCTGGGACATTTCTCTCCTTCGAAGCATGCTCTTCAGCTCAGCTAGCGCACGCTCCTTGTTATGCTTTCCAGTTTTTTCATTGCTAGGAGTAACATGTTGCTGATGATTATATCTGGTCTTGTATTCAGCTTTTCAGCTATTTTCTCAACCTTCACGTAGAACCGCTTGACAAACGACTGGTTTCATGGGCTGGTTTGGCTTCTGGCATTCGGCAGTCAGGTGACAAGGCGCGCGCGCTGGAATAGATGTATCTCCAACTGCATGCAAACTAATGGTAAAGAGAATGCGAAAATTGAATGTGCAGATTACGGAAAACGACATTATCGGTCTTCCTAAAACAGTGGAAGAACTGAAGGTCATGCAACCTTTCGAGTTTCAAAATTGGGTTGTACAAAAACTCTCCGCGAGGTCAACAAGAAGGAAGGGTGGTGATATGGGTATAAATGGTTGGTTACTGGATGGGAGACCATTACAGATCAAACAATCAGAAAATATTGGAAGAAACGTTATCGACAATTTTGAAACCGCTATGAGAAGACAAGGAAGAACAAAAGGTATGATTATCGCTTTCAGTTTTGGGAAAGGTGCATACGAAGAGGTTGCAAGAGCAAAACAAGAGGAAGGTCTTGAAATACAGCTAAAAACGGTAGAACAACTTCTGAAAGAAATTTGATTTCTTCATCACATCAGACTTAACAGTATCCCTTAAAGCAAAAGTTTTTATGTAAATGCACGCTGACGTAAGAAAGAAAACTGGAGGTATGCCTTTGAAAATGCAGAAACACAAATTTAAAATGTATGCAAGGCTCTTTAAAAAGAAATCTCAAATTTTGGAAGAGGCAAACGAAGCCGCTAAAGCTATCGGTATTCCCAAAGAACTTAAAGGTCAAATTGGGTTATACGGAGGAGATTCAAGTGTTCCAAAACCTTTAGTGAAAGAGATTAGAAGAAGCGTTGCAGAAGTACAAAAGAAAACCATAAAAAACAAGATCTTGTTAGACCAGTTAAGAGAGATAGTGAAAGACTTCTATGGTGATATGTATGACGCGGTTCCGGTGAGTACCTGTGAAGCAGGTTTATGGATAGCATTTGATGTTCTAGTCTCTCCCCCTTTCCAGGGAAGAGGTCAGAGCTATAGAGGAAGATATATTGTACCCTACGAAAGAGTATTGCGGTATCATGGGGCTTTTGGCAGGCCTTTTCCACCGAAATATAAAGATTTATATACAGATAGAGGCGTTGAGAGCGGGCAATTTGGGTTTTCTGGCAAGATATTATGTGACCTGGACACAATTATAGTTCCTCTAATTGGAGCAAAATACGAACCTCATGGAATAAAATATTACACAGCTACCCTATTAAGCAAAGTAGACCCCAAGGCGTCAGCGAAAGAAATGGAAGAAGTGGCAAGAAGACATGCGCCTTTTCTTACAGCTTTCTGCTCTTTAGGCTATGATACTCCAGGATATGGTTATGGTATCAAGGATGAAAGAGGAACCCCCCTACTACAAAAACTGATTGGAAAATTAGCTGATGAATTTGATGTACCATACATTACTGATAACGCGATGGGTGTACCAGTTTTTGGAACCGACCTACGCAAGACTGGAGCAGATTTGATACTGTATAGCATGGATAAGTCGCTTGCGCCGACTAGTGGGCTCATTATCGGCAAGGAAGATTTAATGGTTCAAATTCGAAGAGCGTTAGGAATGACATCACCCGGAAAAGCTGCCTATACATTCGCCGATGCCGGAAAGGATGCCATTGCTGGACAAATTGCTATGCTAAAAATGCTCAGAGACAAACCAAAAGAGATACTGAAACCTATAGATGAGTTATACAAAATTGTTATTGACGAATTTGATGGAATTGAGCCTCATCTTAAAGAAGGTATAATAATTTCAAAATCAATTAACACGAGAGGCGTTGAAATTGATTACGAAGGAACATGGAAAGATGGAGAATTTGGAATTCCAATATTCTCTGCTGAGGACAGCGTTTTTGGAACCAATTTAATAGTGCTAGCCTTGAAAAGAATGGGAATTCTGCCATCAATTACTTACGATGGTAATCTTTGGATAGACCCAGGTCAAGGAACTACAGATGACGAAGGCCAACTAATCGAAAAAAGAATGAGAATGGCGGTAAGAGGCTTAGTTAAATCTTTAGAAATAGTTTCTAAGTGGGCAGGAATAATCAAATGAATCTTGTGAAATCCAAGGTTTTTTAATCCTTTCTCTTTTCTATAATGTGTTAGCGCTAACCTATTATATGCGTCCTAAAATAATTAAATACAGTATAGGTTGGGACTTAAAATACATAAAGTTGAGCCATATAAAAAAGGAATGATCAAGAAGACTCCATTTGTACGAAGAGGTAACGTTGCAGGAAGGCTCGTAGCCATAATGGACTTGAAATTAGATAACAGGGAACTAGAATTAATAAGTCCTATTTCAAGAGTCATAAAAGTGGGTGAGATACATGAGATAGTTACGACGGAAGAGCAAAGCACCAAAGTATGCAACAAAGTGGGGTATATAGGGTTCTTTGAAGTTATGAGGGGTGGTGTCTTAGAAGTTGGAGACACTATTTTAATAAAGGAGAGGACTGTAGGTGAAATCTTAGGTTTCAATAACGCTCACATGCCCAACCATATGAACATTGTAATAAAGGTTAAGAAAAGAGCTACTGGTGTTAAACTAAACCTAAAATTAGACGATAGTGTGTTGATTAAAGGCAGGCGAAAAAGAAGCTAAATTTCAGGACATCTGGTGCCCGCTATGACTTTGGTATAACCTTCGGATTAGCTATAAACAATGGTTTCTTTCCCTGAAAAACTCTTAAGACTTCTTCAGCTGCAGTGAATGCTTCTCTTCTGAATGCTTCATACGTAAAGGAAGCCGAATGAGGTGAAAGTATAACATTATCCAACCATAGTAATGGACTATCAGGTCTTATAGGCTCCTCTTTAAACACATCTAATCCCGCTCCTGTTATCCATCCTTTTTTCAGCGCTTTAATTAGAGCTTTTTCGTTTATTATCGCTCCTCTAGCAGTGTTGATAATGATGGCGCTTTTTTTCATAAGCTTAAGTTCCTCCTCTCCAATCAGATGATAGGTATCATCTCTTAAGCCTGTATGGACAGTTACAATATCTGATTTTGTTAATAGAGTGTTAAGATCCACCAGTGTTGCACCGACTCGTTTTGCATTTTCTTGCGCTTTTGTATAGGCTAACAATTCTACTCCGAATCCTCTGAGTTTTTCGGCAACTTTACAACCGACACTTCCGAGTCCAACAATCCCTACAGTCTTCCCTAAGAGTTCGTATCCTAACAAATTCGTGTCTCTCCATTCTGCTCTCCTTAACCGAAAGTGATTTGTACAAAGATTTTTCAACAAGGCAAGAATAAGACCTATCGTGTGTTCCGCTACACTATCAGAGTTAGCGCCCGGAGTGTAACAAATTAATATTCCTTTTTCACTTGCTGCCTCGTAATCGACGTTATCTGTCCCGGGTTTTGACCCATACTTGACGACTACCTTCAGTTTTTCGCCTTTTTCTATTACTTTCCTTGTGATGTGATGTTGGGATGTGATAATTATGGCGTCAACGTCCCTTATTTCATCAATCAAAAGATTTTCATCATAAACTTTATCGACCTCACCAACCTTCACTTCCGCTATTTCCTCAAGTATACTGTGTGATTCCTCCCATTCTGGTTCCGGAATCAATACTTTAAACTTCTTTCCCATAAAATTCACCCAGCATGCACGCAACTATCACATAAATCTTGTTTTGACTTTAAAACTTTTTGATATACAAGATTCGATTATTTAGAAGAATTGCACCATGACTAACTAGAACTTTTTCTCCTATTTGTGCCGGATGATGTTCTGAAGCCTCAATTAATGCGTGATCTAAAACCGCTGAAGAACGATTTAACAGAACAATCTGATAGAATCATTCTTCTTCTTGGATTATAGAATATGGCCAAACGCTAATTTTTCTTCTCGATAATGACTTTGCCAATCACTAACGCGCGTTTCACATTTAATCGTCTAACATGCTTATTCAGCTAGCTCAAGACCCTTCTTTAAGGCTTCTATGTTTATTTTCTTGGTTTCTTTAGGAACACTATCTTCAATAGACTTTATGAGGGATTTATTCGTGACGATTTTTGTAAGGGCTATCAACACACCCACCATTATCATGTTGGCTACTATAGGTTGCTTCAGTTCTTTTGAAGCTATTCTTGTAGCAGGGATCTTTAATATTTCAAATTCTTTACTTAGAGTATGTTTGGGTTTGACTATATCCTCATCGACTATTACTATGCCATTTGACTTTACCTTGCTGATGTATCGGTCGAATGCCAGTTGCGACATTGCGATTAACACGTCAGCTTCAATCACCATCTGATAATCTATTTCTTCATCAGCCACTATAATCTCAGATCTAGCCGCTCCACCCCTTGCTTCAGCTCCATAAGACCTAGTTTGAACCGCTTTTTTGCCATCATAAACTGCGGCTTTACCAAGTACGGCTCCAGCCAGTAACGTGCCTTGCCCGCCAAATCCTCCAATGATCATCTCTACCCTTGTCAAGCTTGCACCTCATTTAGTAATTTTTTGTAAGCCTTAGTGAGTCCAACTCTTTCTCTATCAACAAACTCTCCAACTACTATACGCCCTTCAAGTTCCTCTTCACTCATAGACTTCGCTTTACTTATCGGAAGTGAAGAATCCCTTAACATCAATAACATTTTAGCAGGGTCTCTAATGCCTATGAATCTTCCGTATTGGACAGGACATTGAGACATAACTTCTATGAATGAGAAACCTTCCTTCAAAAGTCCCCTCTTCATAGATGAAACTAACTGTTTCACGTGAAAAGTTGTCCATCGGACTACATAGGAGGCGCCAGCAGCTTCAACAAGTTTGCAAAGATCGAAGGGATACTCTAGATTTCCATAAGGGGTGGTTCTCGTCTTCATACCATGAGGAGTTGTGGGTGCAACTTGTCCCCCGGTCATTCCGTAAATACGGTTGTTGATTAGAATTGCCAAAATTTCGATGTTTTTCCTAGCAGCATGTATTAGATGATTGCCACCTATTGCAGCACCATCTCCATCTCCGGTAAACACCACGACACGCAAATCAGGATTGCTTAGTTTAACGCCCGTTGCGAAAGCTAAGGGTCTTCCGTGTATTGTATGAAGGACATCCGTGTTAAAGAATGGGCTTGGAATCCAACTGCTACAACCGATACCAGACACAAACACCATTTTTCCAAAGTCTAGATCTAACTCCTCGATAGCCCTTAACATACACTGAGCTATTATGCCGTTTCCACATCCCGCACAGTGAGGTTGGCGCTGTGCACCTTTCCTAGCATACTTTGCTATTAATGGATGAAGCTGTGTCTCACTCATTTACAAATCTCCTTAAATTTTCCATAATATACGCAGGTTCATGAATAGTACCCAAAAGCCTTGGAGGTAGGAACTTAACCTCAGCCTCACAACCTACGACTCTCTTAACCTCATTAACAACTTGTCCCATGTTATTCTCTAAAACCATTATCTTATCTACTTTTCTTGCTAAGTTAAGTATTTCGTCGTCAGGAAAAGGCCATAACGTCACCAATCTAACATATCCAATATTTAACCCCTCTTGTCTAGCCTGATTTATTACGTGTTTTGCAGACCTAGCTACACTGCCATACGAGAGGAGAACCACTTCTGCCTCGTCCAAGTTTTTTGTTTCAACTTTCACTATGTCTTTGTTATGTCTCTGGATCTTTAAGTAAAGCTTACGCACCAAATTGTCAACAAAATTTGGGTTCTCAACGTTTCTGAATCCCCTTTCATCGTGAGTTGAAGCTGTCACATGAGCTTTGTAGTTAGATCCGAATTTTGGCATAGGTGCGACATTCTCATTGAGGAAAAAGCTAAATTCATCCTCCACATGTTTTTCAGGTGTTTTTCTCTCAAAGATCTTTATACTAGACAGATCAGGAATTTCCACACTCTCAACCATATGTCCAACGAGAGCGTCGGACAATAAAATAACTGGTGTTCGATACTTCTCTGCCAAATTAAAAGCTTCAATTGTTAATAGAAACATATCTCCAACGGAAGAAGGAGCCAAAGCGATAATTGGATATTCTCCGTGGCTTCCATGCCTGGCTTGATAAACGTCGCCTTGCATTGGCAGTGGTGGCGTACCGGTGCTTGGTCCGCACCTTTGAACGTCAACTATTACACATGGAGTCTCAGTCATTACAGCGTATCCTATGGTTTCTTGCATCAAACTAAATCCAGGACCAGATGTTGCCGTCATAGCTTTACTTCCAGCCCACGAAGACCCTACAACTGAAGCAATAGAGCTTATTTCGTCTTCCATTTGAATATAAATGCCTCCTACCTTTGGAAGAAGGGTGGACATGTGCAAAGCTATCTCATTAGCTGGGGTTATTGGGTAAAAAGCAAAAAATCTGCATCCAGCAACTATTGCCCCTAACGCGCAAGCCTCGTTTCCCATCATAAAATTAGTTCCAGACTCGATAATTTTTTCAGATAATAAAGTTTTCAATCCTCTGCCTCCTTAACTACATGAATTGCCAAGTCAGGACAATAATATTCGCAAATACGGCAGCCCGTACATTTATTAATTCCGATGGGGATAGGCAGATAAATACCTTGGGAAGACAATTCATCACTCTTGCTGAAAACTTTTAGGGGGCATACGGATATACATATGTCACACCCTTTACATAATTCTTCATTTACCAGTATTTTTATTGATTTCTTTGCCTGAGCTTTCAACGATTTTTCACCCCTGCATGATATTTTTAGTTTTGTATTCTAGCATTCTGTTACCGCCAATCTTCATCGCTGTATACGCCTCACCAAGCTCCATTACACCTTTAACCATACGAATTTACTTTAAACTCAACACATACTCAGGTTGGACTTTTATACGATATTTTCGTTGTTAATGCAATAGGCAGAACCACTTTTGTGTTATATGTTATCGGATTTCGACTTTGAGGCTTACTTGCATTTTGCCCTGACGGCGAATGTTCAAGAATAGTTTGCTATCTCCTTGGTTTATATAAACATTACGTGCGTGAATAATGTTAATTTATTATGGTTTAGAAGAATTCAGAGCACCAACTCAGAATAGCGTTTATGTTTCAAAATGAGCGCTTTTGATATTTATTCTACGAGATCACAAATCTGAAAAGTTGAGTTGGTTATTATGGTTTTGAATTACCTGTATTATCAAAGTATAAGCAGTTGGTGTATCTTGTAAGAAGCCATGGCTATTTGTTACTTATCGCAGTGAGATGTTTAATAAGAGTTAAGGCTATTCTCATCTTATTAATAGTTGGGTGATAGAATGTCAAAAAGAGTTTCGTCTGTTCCTTTATCAGGCGTCAGAAAGATAATGGAATATGCCAAGGGATTACAGGACATAATACCTCTTAATATAGGTGAGCCGGATTTCGTAACTCCTAAACATATACGAGAGGCTGCAAAGAAATCAATAGATGAAGGGTTCACTCACTATACTACAATAAAAGGTATCCCGGAAATACGTAGAGCTATTGCCGAGAAATTAATGAATGAAAACAAGATGGATGTGGATCCTGAAAATGAAATACTAGTAACAGCTGGCACACAGGCAGCCTTCTCTGCAGTTTGCCAAGCGTTACTTGATCCAGGCGATGAGGTGATCGTGCAAGACCCATTTTATTCAGGATATGAAGTTGCCCTTCGAATAGCAGGGGCTAAAATTGTTCCTGTATCCGTAAGGGAGCAAAAATATTTCGCCATAAATCCAAACGAAATTAAAGAAAAGGTTACGGATAAAACAAAGATGGTGGTTTTGATTTCCCCAAACAATCCCACAGGGAATGTGTTAAACAAACATACGCTCAATGAGATTTCAGATATAGCTAATGATCATGACTTATTGGTTGTTTCAGATGAAATATACGAAAAAATAACATACGATGATGTAGTAAACTACAGTATAGGTTCCATTCCGGGCATGGAAGATAGAACTATAACTATAAACGGTTTCTCTAAGACTTATGCCATGACGGGGTGGCGAATTGGATTCGTAACAGCTTGTGAAAAGCTAATGGGGAATATAAGTAAAGTTCATCATTCCATGAACGTTTGTGCTTGCTCTATATCTCAGAGAGCTGCTCTCGTTGCGTTAACTGGTCCACAAGATTGTGTGACTAAAATGGTTAAAGAATATGATAAGAGAAGACGCGAGATAACGAACTTGTTGAATAAAACACCTGGTTTTGAATGTAAGATTCCGAAAGGTGCCTTTTATGTCTTCCCCAACGTTAAACAATTTAAGATGTCTTCAATGGAATTAGCCAAACTCCTTATTAAGAAAGCGAGAGTTGTAACTGTGCCTGGCTCAGCGTTCGGAAAGAATGGGGAAGGATATTTAAGGCTCTCATATGCTACATCTTTGGAGAAAATCAGAGAAGCGCTTGCAAGGATTAAAAAAGTATTAACAGGTTAGGTATCTAGGAGAGTGTTTCTTTAAAAATGAACTTCCTTCCAAGCATAATAATTTTAATAGAGATAGTGGATAACCACTGTTTTGGATCAGTCCAAAAGGTGAGCAGGAACGTTATATTTGTACGTTGTACTAATTTCACCTTTTCACGAACTCGTGTAGATTTTTATCTCTAAACAGGAGATGAAATCATGAGACTCTTTGAGTACGAGGCAAAAGAAATTTTCAAAAAGTTTGGCATTCCCGTACCTAAAGGCTTAGTTGTTAGATCGGCAAAGGAAGCTGCTTCAGCTGCAAAACAGATACGCTTGCCAGTCGCGGTTAAGGCGCAAATACTTGTTGGAGGTAGAGGAAATGCTGGTGGAATCAAATTTACAAGCGACTTAGACGAAGTTATAGCGGAAACAAAAAAGTTGATAAACAGAAGGATTAAGGGTCGTAAGGTGAAAATGGTTCTAATTGAAGAAAAACTGGACATCCAAAATGAGTACTATATGGGAGTGACCATCGATCAACTTTCTGGGAAGCCTATTTTAATGTTTTCAACTGAAGGTGGAGTTGATGTTGAGACCATAGCCAAGAAGAAACCTGAAATGCTTATCTCCAAAAAAATAAGTGTTTCCCGCGGTTTTTTCCAGTTCGAAGCTCGGGACATGTGCATGCAGCTAGGATTAAAAGGTTCAACCCTTCTAAAGGTAGGCAGTATTCTTCACAAGCTGTATGAAGTTTTTATTGGTTATGACGCAATGATAGCTGAGATAAACCCTCTCATCATAACGAGTAATGGTGAACCGTATGCTGTTGACGCAAAACTAGAGGTTGATGATAACGCCTTGTTTCGACAACCAAACCTTGAACTGAATTTAAGCACAAGATATGAGGACAAGATAAAGATTGAAGCCATTAAACATGGGCTTTCATATGTAAGGCTTGACGGAGACATAGGAGTTATAGGATCCGGAGCCGGATTAACTATGGCCACTATCGACCTCATTACGGACTTTGGAGGGAAACCAGCAAACTTCCTTGAAACTGGAGGTGGAATAACAGAAGAACTCATGACTAAAGCTGTTGAACTTGTGCTTAAGGATAGGCGACTCAAGGGACTTTTAATTAATCTCTATGGCGGCATAAACCCCATGCCTTCAGCCGCAAAAGGCATAGTTAAGGCTTATGAAAAGTTAAAACCGAAGATACCTGTGTTGGTTAAACTTGTTGGCAACCAGCAAGAGGAGGCATGGAACATACTTGGAAATTATGCCATCCCTATCGCAAAAAAGATTCAAACTGAGAAGGCTGTTGAGAAGTTGATGAACTTGTTAGGTGGCTGATGTAAATGTGCATTTTTGTAGATGAGAATACCCGAACCGTTGTTCAAGGCATAACCGGCAATGTGGGAGAAGTCCAAACAAAACTCATGCTGGAGTATGGATCTAAGATAGTTGCAGGGGTTACTCCTGGGAAGGGTGGTATGGCCGTCCACAGTGTGCCAGTATACGATAATGTCAAAGAGGCGGTTGCAGAACATGCTGCAGACGCTTCAATTTTATTTGTTCCTCCCTTATTTGCAAAAGATGCGGTTATCGAAGCTATAGACTCCGATATTAAACTGTTAGTAGTAATAACTGAACACATTCCAATACATGATACAATGTATATGAGGGAGTATAGTAGATGTGCAGGAGCGAGAATGATCGGTCCGACAACCCCGGGGATTATATGCCCTGGAAAAACAAAAATTGGAATAACGCCTGCAAATGTTTTTTTGGAAGGTAATGTGGGGATAATCTCTAGAAGTGGGACCTTGCTGTATGAGATTGCTGGCAATCTGTCCTTAGCTGAAATTGGACAAAGTTCTTGTTTGGGAATCGGCGCAGATCCGGTGATTGGTACAGACATGAAGGAGATATTGGAACTTTTCGAAAAGGATGAACAAACGAAACTTGTAGTAATAGTTGGTGAAATAGGTGGGGTTCAAGAAGAAGAGGCCGCCAAATTTATTAAGCATGAAATGAGCAAGCCGGTTATTGCATACGTGGCTGGCAAGGTAGCACCTCGAGAGAAAAAAATGGGCCATGCAGGTGCAATAATACTAGGAGAAAAAGGCACAGCTAAAAGCAAGATGGATGTTCTCATAAAGGCGGGAGTTGAAATTGCAAACAAGCCGTCGGAAATAGCAAAAATCGCCAGAATTCACCTTTAGTATAGTAATGCTGGAATAATGTAAATATAAATAAATGGTTGTCTAAGCTTGGGATAGCGTGCGTTGCTGCTAGTTATCCTGCGTCCCCCGTTGTAAGAACTATTAAATACTGAATTTAACCCTTAATTAATTAGAGCAGGATTTTAGTTCATGGATAACTGAATGAGCGCATAAATCTTCGTTATGTCTCAATACGACCCTAAAACGCGCGCGCTTTCACTAAGGATTGATTTTTTAACTATTTGCCTGATTTTTTCTATGTCTTCGCTTAACACTCTGTCTTCGCTGAGCACTGGCACGGTCTTTCTTACAGTTAAGTAGGCCATCTTTGTTCCTTTTCCAAGCTTTTCTGAACCATGAAACTCTACTGCTTGAACTGCACAAAGCAGTTCTATAGCCACTATGTACTCCACACTCTTCAGTATTTGCGTGGCTTTTTGAGCTGCACTAACCCCCATGCTCACAAAGTCTTCAAAGTTCGCTGAAGTCGGAATCGAATCTACACATGCTGGATGCGCCAGAACCTTGTTTTCTGATGCCAGTGCAGCAGCTGTATACTGCACAGTCATCAAACCACTGTTTAATCCCTTTTTCGCTTCTGGCGGAATCAAGAATGCTGGCAATCCATTGTTTAGTTTCTCGTCGAGAAGTCTTGCTGTTCTCCTCTCCGAAATGTTACCAACAATTGTTAGGGCTAAGCCAAGCAGGTCCATCGCAAGAGATATTGGCTGACCGTGAAAGTTGCCTCCCGAAAGACAGATCTCATCCTCTGGAAAAACCAGAGGATTATCAGTGGCCGAGTTAATCTCAACTTCCACTGCGCTTCTTGCGTATGCGATTGCGTCTCTTGCGGCACCCAAAACTTGGGGTACACATCTCAAGCTATAAGGGTCATGGGGACGATGCAGCTTCTCCATAGCTTCCTTTCCCGTTTGAACAAGCCTGCTTCCAGCAATCAGTTCCCTAATGTTCTTAGCAGTTATGGCTTGACCTTCATGCGGTCTGACCATGTGGATTCTCTCGTCGAAGGCATCAGAAACTCCCAGCAAGGCTTCAAGGGTCAAAGCAGTTGCAACTTCCCACGTCTTAATCAATTTTTCAGCGTCGTGGATCGTTAAAGCTGCAATTGCTGTCATCAATTGTGTGCCATTGTTTAGCGCTATTCCCTCCTTAAACTCCAGCTGAACCGGTCTTATTCCAGCTTTTTCCATAGCCTCTTTTCCCGTCATCACTCTGCCTTGATATTCAGCTTTTCCTTCGCCCATAAGCACCAGAATCATATGAGATAGAGGAGCCAGGTCTCCGCTTGCGCCAACGGAACCTTTAGCGGGAATTATAGGGTGCACTCTTTTATTCAGCATTTCTACAAGAGTTTCTAATCGTATGCCACAATAGCCCTTAGCTAATGTATTTATGCGCAAAAGCATTAAAGCGCGAACGATTTCTGTACTTAAGGCTCCAAAACCAGTGTTCACGCCGTAGATTACTTGGTTTTCCTTTAAGAGTTGAATGTCTTTTGAAGTCTCTCAACTGTCTATTAAGCCACTTATCTTTCTTCAAAAACGCTCGAAAGTCCGTTGGCACAAGATTAGTGCATGTGTTAAATCTTATATGACTTTGCGTGTGATTATGCTTGCGAAGGTAAACTTCGCAGAATAGTGGTGGGAATATTGTTTGAAGGTTCTAACAGAGTCGGCTTGGTAAAGCCTTCGGCGATTCGGAGGATGCTTGAGCTTTCAAGTGGGATGAAGAATGTTGTTCACTTGGAGCAGGGTGAGCCAGACTTTACAACGCCAAGGCACATCTTGAAGGCAGCTGTAGAGGCCACTGAGAAAGGTTTTACGCACTACACGGAAATTGATGGGACGCTGGAACTGCGCCAGGCTATAGCTGAAAAGCTTGAAAGGGAGAATGATATTGATGCTGACCCAAAAACCGAGGTCACAGTAACCTCTGGTTCGCAAGAAGCCATGTTGATTGCCGCGCTGGGATTTCTAGATTCTGGAGACGAAGCCCTAATTCTTGATCCATACTATCCCGCGTGTTTTGAAGACACACTGTTGGCAGAAGCTGTGCCTATCCCAGTTCCACTCGACGAAGGAAAGAACTACGAAATAGAGATGGAAGTCCTGGAGAACAAAATAACGAAAAGAACCAAAATGATCTGGCTGTGTAATCCATCCAATCCAACAGGACATGTATTCTCAAAACAAGACCTAGAAATCATAGCTGAGGTAGCGCAGAAAAACAACCTGGTAGTCTTCAGTGACGAAATATATGAGAAAATCGTCTACGACGGTGCAAGGCACATCAGTATAGGTTCTTTACCTGGCATGAAAAAGCGAACAATCACAGTAATCGGTTTCTCAAAAGCATACGCAATGACCGGCTGGAGGATCGGATACACAGTTGCTGAAAAGAAGCTCTCCGCCATCTTGCGCAAACTACACTACTACGCAGTCCTATGTCCAAACGCGATCTCGCAGAAGGCAGCTCTCGCCGCGTTAACCGGACCGCAAGACTGCGTCAAAGAAATGGTAACAGAGTACAACCGAAGAAGAGAACTGGTGCTTGACAAACTTGACAAGATCGAGTCTTTGCCCTATACAAAACCGAAAGGAACATTCTACGTTTTTCCAAACTTTTCAACCTACGAAAAATCGGATGAATCACTCGCGACGTACTTATTGAAAGAAGCCGGAGTAGTCACTGCACCTGGATCAGGCTTTGGAAGAGCCGGCGAAGGGCACCTGAGAATATCCTACTCCGTCTCCTATGAACAAGTTAATGAAGGAATGGAGCGGATCAGAAGGTGCCTGGAACACAAAGCATAGACCTTAGCGCGTGCATTTCATAACGTGTCAGCTTCTTGTAGTCATGCTCGTACTCAGTGTCTGGTTCTGTTTTGCCATGTCTTCCAGCTTTTTCATTGTTAGAAGCAACATCTTGTTGATGATCATGTCTGGTTTTGTACCCAGCTTCTCAGCTATCTTCTCAACCCTCATGTAGAACCGCTTCTCCAAGACAATATTAACAAACCCCGTGTTGGCGTAATTCCTTATTGTCAAGATTTTTTCTTGCGGATCTGAAAACAAAAGCTCGTCGTATCCAGTTGCAAGATGTGCAACTGAACCATCAGAATAAAACCTGTTTTGGAGCCGTTTAGGATTGGTGCCTACGCTACTATTTTTTGAAAGATTAACTGTGAGCACGGGTGCTTTGTGAGTGGCTTGTTGGAAAGTGTAAGTATAAATGGAAGTTTTATTTTGGAATGTTTTTGGGTGATTTTGTTTTTCTTAGTTCCTTAATTATTGCACGGTATACAATTGAGTCTATTCTGAACTTGACTTTAATTAGGTTGTCAAGTATTTCTTGTGCTTCATTAATTGAGATTAAACCCTTTCTGTGAGCTTGGACTAGGATGCCGCAGGTTCCGATTGGTTTGATTTTTAGTATCCTCGAAACTCTTCTGGCTTCCTTGTCGTCTACAATGAAGATGTCGGCGTTTAATTGTTTGCAGAGTTTCAATGCTTGTTTCTCTCCTAGACCGATTTTGTCGTTCTCATCCAAGAACGCGTATTTTAGATCGGTTTCAGCCTTTATTCTTTCTTTAAGAATCCATCTGCCAACTGCTTCTTCTATGATTGATGCGTCGGTGATTTTGAGGATTTTTCCTTGTGTGACGGCTTCGTTGAATACTGCTTCGGGTATCCAGACTTTTCCGTAAACATTCTTGACCAAGTTTAACCTGCTGATTTTGGCTAAGTAGATTAGAGGACTTGAGTTGGAAACGACTTTTGGCTGGATTCTATCCACGTCCAAGCGTCTTCATGTCTTCTTCAAAGTCTTCAGCATCGTACTGAAGGACGATCTTTCTTTTTTCTAGTGCGTCGATTATCTCCCAGATTGAGAGTCCGGCTGTTTCTGCGGCTCTGGATAAGGTGATTGTTCCATTTCGGTAGAGTTCGAGGGCTTTTTTGAGGGCCCATTCTCTTGTGTACTGCTCTAGCGCTCTATCTAGAATGGTTGATTTGTCTACTTTCTCTTCATGAGCGATTTCTTCAATTAGTTTAACGCGGTCTTTTGGCAGTCTTGCTGATATGACTTGTGACGGTTTCTTCAATTTGACCACTTGTATACAATATAAGATGATGTCTACATATTTAAATCCTTCTGTGAAGGCTTCCTGAAAACCCAGTACAGCCTAACAACAAACAAGGTTAGAGGACTAAAAAAGTCACCGTCTACGCCCTCTACAGCACACTCAGCATAGTCCTAACAAGAGAAGCAGCAATAAACATCGGAAGACCAGACAAAGCAGCCTCACAACATACTTCAACACATAATTTCGGGACAAGCCAGCGCGCTCGATTCAAGAAGTTACGTCGCGATTGTGCCAGACTTCCTGCCTTGTTATTGTGACTACACCCTTTTCAGCATCTACCTTAATGAAGTCGCCGGTGCGAATGACCTCAAACGGGTCCTTTTCCAATTTGTCTACCAGAGGAACCTTCGCTATGAACGCACTGACGACGAGCACTGTCTCCACATCCTTAACAATCATTGCTCTGGGAGCAACATTATTTGAGGCTAGCTTATAAAGGCCGTCAATCTGAACCACCGAACTGGCCTTTCCCGACGGAAACACAAGCACCTTATCTGCGAGGTTCTTTCCAGCCAATTCATGGGTTCTCTCTCTAACCATGCCCGTCTTGGGATCTGTTAGGTAGAAGCAGATGGGCTCATGAGAAACCAGAGCCTCACCTTCCCCGTAGCCGCCTATAATCCGGTGACATTTCAACGCGATCTCCAAACTTTTCATCCCCATCTCCCTTCGATTGCTGCTTCAACGCAGTCCTTCAGTCTCGCCACTATAGCTTCTTTGAATCTCCGATAATAAGCGCATTTAGGCGAGTCTGTCATACCCACTTTGTCCCTGTACGCAATCCAGCATGGCTCATCTATGCACGTGTCCACCACGACGTGTCCACCAGCCCTGTCTATGACATCGACGATGCCGGTTCTCTCGGCCAAAATCCTAGTTGTAGCGGATGTACAAACCCAAAACGACACATCATCATGTATCTTTTTTCCACTCAAGAGTCTCGCAACTTCTCCAATCTGCTTCAGCGTGTAATGCGGGCATCCAAGCATGACGAAGTCTATTTTTCCACTTGTGGTCTGAAGCTCTTTGTAAGTCTGTTTAAGCTCTTGATCTGTCACAGTAATCTTGTCCCCTGGAGTGTCGCCCTGAAAGGCTTCTTCAACAGTTGAGGCCTCAACGGTGAATCCAGGCATGTAGAACATGGATACGGCGCCAGAAGTATTTGACATCGCGCAGAAGTTTATCAGTTCCTCCGTATTCGGGCGTCTTGATATACCAGTAAACACAGGGATTCCATAGTCTATCCGCTTGCCAACGTAGTACCCTAGAAGCGTATAATCAAATTCATCCTTTAGGGCTGCTTCCGCTTTGACTAGAACCGTGCCCTTCCGATTATCTTTAATGTGCAGTCCATATTCAGGGGTCTTGCCATTCACTCCTGCAGCTAGTGCACTCTGAGCCGCTTCACGATTGGTTCTGGCACCAATAACAGAATTCACATAAGGTGTAGCGCTTGATTCAGAGAAGGCTACAGTTTCACCGTACAATGGAATATTCTCTGCCATGTATGGTGTGCAACTCCAGCTGAGTATAGCGCCTACTCGCTTGTAGGCTTCCATAACTCTCCGAGCCACTTCCCCCTCATCCTTCGGAACCTCAAACAGTCTATCGAAATACTCAATATCATACACTGGGTTCGTGCTCGTGGGCACCTTACAACGGGCGCCCCCATTAGCCAAAAGCTCCACAAAGTACAAGTCTCCTTCCTGGCCACTTGAAGCCGCATGCGCACGGCCTATGGGGATCATTTTTTCAGCGTCATATGCATCTCCAATTGCCACAAGCAACTCAATCGCCTTTCGTGTTCCCTCTCCAAATTCGCCATTAAGTATTCGTTCTTCCTTTGTGGTTAAATACATCTCAAATCACCAACATTATGAAACATCAGCCCAAAGCAATGCTAACAAACGTTTTGCGGGCGTCCCTCCAAGAACTTCACAACATTATCGATGCAGATATCAGTGCACCTCTTTGCCGCCTCGACGGTATGGAACCCAACGTGAGGAGAAAGTATCGTATTCTCAAGTTTGAACAAGGGGTTATCTTTGGACGGAGGTTCTTCTTCGAAAACATCTAAGCCCGCAAAAGATATCTTGCCTGATTTCAATGCGTCGATTAAAGCCTTCTCGTTGATTACTCTGCCTTGGGATGTGTTGATTACAACAGCACCTTTTTTCATAGCTTTTATTTCTTTCTTCCCTATCAGTCTCTCCGTTTCGGATGTTAAAGCCACATGCAGAGTTATGAAGTCGCTTTCTTTCAACAGTGTATAAAGGTCGACGTACCTCATCCCGATCTCTTCAGCCTTCTTCACATTCGGATATTTGTCGTAAGCTAAGATTTGCATCTTAAAAACTTTGGCTATCTCAGCGACTCTGCAGCCAATCGATCCTGTGCCAATTATGCCAAGAGTTTTTCCGTGCAATTCGACTCCTCCAAATGGTCTCCAATCAAAATCGCCTTTTCTAACACGCTTGTCAGCTAATGGCAATTTCCTAATACCCGCCAACAACAAGGCGAAAGTGTGCTCGGCAACGGCTTCCGTAGCGTAGCCCGGAACATGTGTAACCACGATTCCTTTTTCCTTTGCCGCACTGAGATCCGCGTAGTGACAAGTGGTAGCCCATATTGAAATCATTTTGAGTTTCTTGACGGAATCAATCACGTCCTTAGTCAAATCACTCCAACCAACTATTACGATGTCAGCTGCCTTTATCCTTTCTTTCAATTCATCAGGCGTCTTAGGCGGATCATTAAAGACTTCTAGATCACCGATCGATCTTAACCTCTTAACGTGCTCTTTTTCCAGATAGACGTGATCGACGACTACTATCTTCATTTTTCATCATTCTTGAGAATATAGGCGTTTACTTAAAATTTTTGTCAAAGAATTTTTTTTCAAGATTCTCAACATGGTCTTTTTCGTCTTCCCTGCGAAAAGCAAGTTCAATATCATTCAAAACATACGCATTAACCGCTCCGCCTATTCCAAGCATACCTTCACTAAGCTTTTCCAGTTTGGTAAAATCTATTCCCAATCTAACAGCATCTTTATCACAAATAGTTGTTCTCGAAGCCCCAGTATCAACCAAAAACTCAACTGTTTCATGTATACCTAACGGCTTAGAACCTAAAACAGCAACTACATAGGCTGCCTCAAGGGGACCAGGCTTAAAGAAGCATGGAATCCTCAAAAACTTCCCCTCTTATCTAAAGAATTAGCTCTATCTCCTTAACTGTGACATAATCTACAGCGATCTCGTTGTAGACTTCAGAATACTTTCGTCTCAGTCTTTCAACAAGCCTAACCAATTCACGGTCATGATCGATCACAGCTTTGCTTAAAACGGCAACCCACTCATCCTTGAACCTATTCTTCAACTCACCATAATGCTTGCTAATCCACCGCACGTTACCTTCATACCTAGAAAGCACAGCAACAACAGACTCCATTTTTTGAACCACCAAGCTCAAACATAACATACACAACAAACCTTAAATCACTTTCGAAAAACTCGATTTCAGCAGAAAATTTCGAGCTCCCACCTGAAGGCTCCCACCTAAAACTAGCTAAAAAAGCTGAACTACTATTGAAACAAAAAACTGTTTTAATTACAATTAAACTACCTATCGCGTGTGAAATAACAGATAGTTTGAAAAGCATGCTTCTTGTCCGTTTTCAACAGGGGTAGTTCGCATTTGTGGGAAAGATTTAATTATCCCATTTTAGTTTTTATCCTATAGTGGTTGTAATGGGAGCTATCGTGAAGATTGATGAACGAGGAAGACTAGTCGTTCCATCCGAATTCAGAAACAAAGTGGAAACCGACTACTTTGAGCTACACGAGGAGAATGGGCGGCTGGTGTTAACTCCTGTTCCAGACCCGTTAAAAACCTTGATTGGAAGGGTATCGAGAGTGAAACCTTTCAGGGATCTTGATGAAGCCGCTGAGGAAGAGGCTGAACGCACAGTAAGGGAGGAAAAGAAACACGCCAATTCTGGAGGCTGACCTTCTCTACGCTTCTCTAGATCCAAAAGATGATCATCATCAAGTCGCAAGGAAACTCCTAAGTCTAGCAAAGCGAAAACGGTTAGCAGACGTCAAGATTGACTCCCTTGCATTGCATGAGCTAGAGCTAAACTTGAAGACCGGTAACATCCTTATTGAGAAAAGAAAGGCCACCCTAGAAGACATAGCCAAATTCTTCACCGATTTAAGCCAGCTGCTATCTCTATACAAACTAAGCGTCTATCCACTAACGTGTCAACAAATAGCCAAAGCCGCCAACCTAAGGAAAAAGCACAACCTGACCTTCTACGATTCTCACCACGCAGCATCAGCAATGCTGTACGACTCAAAAATCATATCCACAGACAACACATACGACTCTGTCATAGGCCTAAAAAGATTAAACCCCTACTCTATAAAGTAAGCCAAAAGATTTCCGGGAAAGACCCTCTAAAAACTGAAAAAGACTGTCAACGCATTTCTCCCTACGAATTTTTCTTCTCTGCAAAAAAAAGTGCTAGCGCGCATGTTTTGCCATAGCTTCCAACTTTTTCAATGTTAGCAGCAACGTGTTATTGATGATTATGTCAGGTTTTGTACCCAGCTTTTCAGCTATCTTCTCAACCTTTGTGTAGAACCGCTTTTCCAGAACAATGTTGACAAACTTTGTGTTCGCATAAATCTTTACGGTTAAGATTTTCTGCTGAGGATTTGACAATGAAAGCTCGTCCTCGAAAGCTGCATAACGTGCAACTTTACTTTTGTGTGTTTGTTCTTTACGTTTGTCAAACTTTAGTGCTTTGGAAGGGCCTCCAAGACCAGGCCTTGCTTTAAGTTTGTCAGGCAGATACTTCATGACCCACCTGTAGCTCATCCCTGTCTCCTCAGCTACTTCGTAAGCTATCTTTCCAGGTTCCACTCCTTCGTTGAAGTATACCTCTCCGAGTCTTCCTAATATCTCACTTTTTTCTTCGGCTGATACATGCCGTCTGCACACGTTGCTTATCAGTCTGGCTATAAGCTTTTCTTTCACAGTTTCTATGTTTTCAAGCACTATCTTAGGCCAGTTCTCGTCTGCTTCAAAACGGTGAAGCCCATCTATTACATTTCCATGTTTGTCCAGAAGTATCGGGTAGAGTCTTCCAACACGCTTGCTGGAAGCCTTCAATTCTGAGATTGCGTCTTTTCGAATCATGTTTAGTTCGCCGTATTCATTTTTTTGCAGATCAATGGAGATGCGACGTTCCATTTATATAGATATGTGACGTTCTATTTACATAAGTATCCATCTATATCCTATACTTGTCATGTCAAGGAACAAGTCTATTTAACGTTTATTCTCATTTGAAACCCAAAAACATAAATGATTAATATAACGTGTCCAAAGTGTGAATCATCTGCAAACAAGACTAATCACTAAATAATTAGTGGAACGCTTGCTTGTTTTCTATTATCTGCACGTAAGAAGAGGAAGCATCGAAGTACCCAAACTGTTGTTATACCTTAACATGACCATAAAACTTCTATATGTAACAATGTTCTCGCACGAGTCTTTTGAGGTTGAGGCTGAAGCACGGACAGGCGAGAGAATATGCCACATATAGCGTAAACTAAAGCCGGTGCTTTGTTCTATATACCCTTATATAGCGCGCGCGCTAATAGAGTTGGGAATAAACTTTGGAGTATGAAATCAAGTACAAACCCTCGTATTCGATGTTGGTTGTCAAGCTAGAGGCTAATGAGAAAGTAACTGCGGAAGCTGGCGCCATGACTTACATGGACCCAAACATTGACGTTAAAACAAGAATGCGTGAGAAGAGCATTCTCGGAACCATCGGCTTGAAACTGATGGGCGGCCAATCCTTCTTCGTGAACGATTACACAGCTCAACAAGACCCAAGCGAAGTTGCGTTCGTCTCAGCCCCAGTCGGAGACATCGAAACTCTAGCAGTTAAACCGAGTCAAGGCTACATAATACAGAGTTCATCGTACATCGCTTCGACGCAGGACGTGGAACTAGACATTAAATGGCAAGGCTTCACAAAAGGACTCTTCGGACAGGGACTCTTCATGATAAAAGTCTTTGGCGACGGAACATTGTTTATAAACACTTTCGGAGCCATAGACAAACACACACTGAAACCAGGTCAAACGCTTATAGTTGACAACTTCCACCTAGTAGCCTTCAGCGATACTTGTGACTACAAAGTGAAAAAATTTGGAGGACTAAAATCAACACTGCTGGGCGGGGAAGGCCTAGTTACAGAGATCAGAGGTCCCGGTGACGTGTATATACAAACCAAGAACTTGAGAGAATTCGTAGAATGGCTCTGGACCCTGCTAGGACCAAAGGTAAGATCAAGGGCAAGATAGAAGCAAACAAAACTGACCGACAAAACCCTGTCTTTTTATCTCTTGTATTCTTTATTAGATTAATCCGTCTTGATCTTCATTTTAAGACTAGGTAATGCTGCGGATGCTTTCTCTGATTTCTCCTATTCGGGTCAAGTTGTTGGCTAAAAGTTGCGTTCGGTACGTACTTTTTAATGTCCTGGCTAGTTGTTTTAGTATAAAGCTTGGTCGACGGACAAAATCATAAAAGGCTTGGTGAATCATTCTTTTGATTTCGTTGAGTGGTACTGCGGTGGGACATATCTCAGAGACTGTGATGCCTGTCTCCCAATGTTCTTCTGTGTTTAGAAGCTCCTTCATCTTAAATTCATTCCATATGTCCGTTCCAGGGTAAATACCCAATACGTTAAACTGTGGAAAATCTATCGGAATTTTTTTTGCAAATTCGATTGTGTTCTGAATTTCTTCTTTCGTTTCATCTGGTGCCCCTACAATAAAAGATCCAACTATCACGTCTATTCCAGCTTTTCTGGCCGTTCTTACAGCATTTTCAGACTGCTTTGGTGTGGTTTGTTTGTTGTAGTAGTTCAGAATCCTTTGATTGGCGCTTTCGATGCCGAAGTAAAGGACCTTGCAGCCTGCCTTTGCAATTTCCCGCAGCATTTCATAGGAACAGTTGTCAACTCTCCCTTCGCAAATCCATTCCATACTTATTTTTTCCTTTCTCATACTTCTGCAAAGCTTGATCACTCTCTTCTTGTTCAGCGTAAAACTGTCGTCAACAAAGATAAACTGTTTATATCCTTCACTAGCGAGAAAATGCAGTTCTTCCAGAGTGTTTTCGACGGATCTTGGCCTCCATCTGCTACGAGCAAACTGAGTGCAACTGCAAAAGCGACATCTGTAAACGCATCCACGTGAAGAGACAATGCTGGTGAACTTCTTTGGAGCGACATTTGCTCCAGCAATCACAGAATGATAATCTACGTCAATCAACTTGCGATCTGGGAAGGGGAGGCAATCCAGATCCTTTATCAAGGGGCGAGCGGGAGTTGAAATAATGCTTTTTTTGTTTCTGAAAGTGATTCCTTGAACTTTTTTCAGCTTGCCTTTGTTCCGCAGGCAACCGACAAGGTCGATCACTGTGCCTTCTCCTTCCCCTCGAACTGTGATGTCAACGGAAAAGTATTTTCTGAGAATTCGTTCAGAATTGAATGTTGCGTAATGGTTGCCTAAAACGATGACGATGTTTGGGTTCCTCTCCTTTACATTACTACTAATCAATGCGGCTGTGCAACCTGAGGTTGAAAATGTTGAGAACCCAAGAATGTCGGGGTTTTCTTTCTCTATCCAATCAACCGTATCGTCTACTGTGAATCCTCTTGCCGGCTGGTCTAGAACAGAAACTTCCACACCTCTTTCCTCGAGCACAGAAGCCAAATATAAAATGCCCAAGGGTGGAAATGAAGCAATAGATCTTCTTGCTTCACGCTCGTCCAAGCCTTCATAGGGCCCCGCATTGATGAAAGAAAACTTCAAAGTTAAACCTCAATCATTCTTAGCTGTTAGTTTCAATTACATATAACAGAAGTTTAATAACCCTTACTCTGTTTCTGAGTCTCTGGGTTCTGAAAGGTTTAAACGCGCTAAAAAAACCTTGTCTTGAACGTGCGCGTTAGGTGGTCAAATATGTCCGATCCAAATCCATCCTCGTTTTCTAAATTATGAGCTTCCATCTTTCTATAAGGCCTTGAAATTGCTTTATTTTCTAGAAAGCGCGCTAGCCTGTTTAGAAATTAGTTTCTGGGTCTTGTGGTTGGTGTCTTTTTGTTTTCTCTGCTCGTTTTTCTTGGTTGAAGAGATATTTCTATCTGAAAACTAGAGTTCTGAACCATCTATTGCCTTTTTCCCGGTTTCTCGTTGATGATTAACCCTGTCTTATGCTTGTTTGACGTCTCTTCTTTCGCCTCATTGGGTTGTGTAGTGTTTTATGCTTCGGATGAGGCTGGGTTGACGTTGTCTAACAGCTGTTAAAGCCACGATTAGCATGGCTGAGAAGCTTAAGCAAGCGTGTATGAAAGCTTGTTCCAGTCCTCTGACTCTCAAGTGGTTTAGGAGTAGCCATTCTTTGGCTCTACTGAACACTCTTTCTATGCATACTCGTTTTCTGAAGAGCCTCACCAAACGCTTGACTCCGTGGACAATGAAATCACGTCCAACCTTCAGGGCGTTCTTAATCCTTGAACTCTTCCTGTAATGTATCACCGCTTCAGCACCACACTCTCTCACGGTCTTCCTAACATTTGCCGAGTTGTATTGAGCGTCAGCCAAAACAGTCTTGAAGCTTACGCCTTGAGCCTTTAGCTTCTCCAACAACGGTTTAATGAAACATTTATCGTTCCGGTTGCACGGCTCAACCATGAATGTCATTGGCAGTTCACAGCTTGTGCAACATGCTGTATGCACTTTATAGCCAAGCATGAAACCTCTCCCACCTCGTCCAACTCTGGCTTCACAGTCACTTATCCCAGATTTGTTGTCAAGGCTTCTCTGACTATAAGCTTTGATGGCTGTACTGTCCACCACCACCTCACCTTTAACTACATTACTGTTCACAAGCTGCTTCAACAAAACATTGAAGACTCTCTGATACCCTTCCTTTCCTAATCGATGTCTGAACTGAGTGAACAAACCATGACTAGGTGTCTTCCTTTTAAACCCACATGCCCTAGCCATCCGCTTATTCCTCTCCAACAACAACGCAAGCCGTCGATCACTTGGAACCCGCAGCAGATGCTTCAACAATTGAGCCCTCAACATGCAAACAGGAGGATAAGGCTTACGTCCGCGCCCAACCTTATGATAAAGAGACATCAAGAAACCGCGAATAGAACCCAAATCCAGTGAACCAAGCACCTGTTTAATACTCCAAGCTTCTTCCTAACAATAAATGGCTAAACCAACAAATTAATTTCTAAACAGCCTAGCGCGCACTTTGTGTTTCATTGTATTAGCGAACGCTGGATACAATAGTTTTAAAAAGTTCAGGGATATTCTGTGTTTTATTCTTGTCTTAGGGTAGGACAGCTATATCTTATATAGACGCGCGCGAGAACGTGATTTGTAAGTGGGTCAAAAAGAGGGCAGAGTGTGCATATGCAAATAAGTTTTAAGAGCAGGGGTGAGACGTTGGTTGCGACCCTTTATGGCACATCATCTGTTGGCGTTGTTCTTTGTCCACCACACCCTTTGTATGGTGGCAGCAGAAATGACACGAGAATTGTTAGAGTTGCCAAAGAACTAGCTTCGAATGACATCTCCGCTTTATGCATAGACTATGGAAGCTATGGTGAAGGTGTCAAAGAGGTTCAGAATGTTTTGGATGCAATTATGTTCATGCGGAGAAGAGTCAGTTCCTCGGGCTTGTTAGGATACTCTGTTGGTGCAGTGGTTGCCTCCAATGCAGCTGTTCAAGCCGAGATAGATGGTTTTGTTGCCATGTCAATTCTCCGGAAAGTGAATGGAATAGAGACGGACTTGAATTTTGACTGCCCAAAACTCTTCGTTCATGGGAAACGTGACAATGTAGCCCCATACTCAGAGTTCGAAAATCTTTACCTACAAGCAAGAGGAAGAAAAGAGAAGGTCGTTCTAGACACAGACCATTTCTACATGGAAAACTATCCAACCATAATTGATCTGGCTTCCAAACATATACATAGATTCTTTGAAGAAGCATTCAGTAAATAGTCAGTTGTAAGTAACTTAGAAGAACTCCAGTACACCATACCTTTGCGCGTGCGATCAAATCATGGAAACCATCAAAAGATATGGGCCTCTACGGAAAAAACAAATGAAATAGCTTGCGCGTCATTTCTAGGTACGCAAAATCAATAGAAGATTCTTCAACAAATCATAGAAACCTAATTAGCAAATTGTTTTGGTGGGTTAATTGAAAGAAGCTTATGGACTTGATAAAAATTCTGATTTGTTCTTGGGAGAGTTCAGGCAAGCGTAAATGAGACCTTGTTCATCGAGTTTTCAATTGAGACTTCTAGAGTGAGTGAATTAAGTCTTGCGAAGGGAAGGGGTTTGGGGAAGCCGTAGGTGTCCCTAGGAGAAGTGAAGTGAAGAAGAATAAAACTTTTATATGCAATGATAGTGTGGATATGGATAAATGAAGAGGAACTAAAGGTGCTTGGATGGAACCTAGCAAAAAACCATTAAACGTGCTGGTTAAACAATTAAACGCCCATATTGCAGTCCTGCTGAAGAATGGCTGCGAATACAAGGGAAAAATGGTCAAATGTGACGGGCACATGAACATACTCTTAGAAGGAGCAACCGAATGCAGAAACGGCCAGCTGATCACCAATTATGGAAACGTCTTGTTGCGTGGAAACAACATACTCTGCATAATGTTGAATGTGCCTAGATAGCTATTCTGCCCTTTCCTGTGACGTACGCTAAGGCTTCCTTGAGTTCAGCCTTTAGCATATTCTTACGCTTAAAGAACAGCAGAATGTTTTTTACATCTCGTGTCAAAAGCTGTTGGGCGTTGGGATGTTTCTTCGTTACGTATTGTGGCCAATCAATTATCAGGATGTGCCTATCAGGCTTCAAGATGACGTTGTATTCGCTTAAATCCGCGTGAATAACACCTGCTTTCAGATACGTCTTTCGGATGTTTCGTAATATTTCTTTTAGAACTTTTTTCGGCTCGGAGATTTCCTTGTATTCTGCAAGATCTGCTCCTTCAATCATTCCCATCACTATGACGTGGCGGTTCTGGCTTATTGGTTTTGGAACGGCTACGCTATGTGGAAAGACAAGTTTTAAGGCTTGAAATTCTTTTTCTGCTGCAAGTCTGGACTGGAAAAGCCAGCTAGTATGCTCAGTTGTGTAGCCTCTTTTCCGTGTGGTTTGGCGAAAACTGATTCTGCCTAGTCTGTGAAATTTTACGGCTATTCTTTCCTCTTTTGGGTTTAATGCGTCATAAACGTCTGCTTCCTTACCCACTCCTAGGGATTTTCCAAAAGCCTCGAGTATTCCTGCCTTAACGAGTGCGTTTATTGCTAGGCAGTCGTATCCCGCATAGTTTAGTGTGTATCCTACGTAGGGGCCTCGCGTTTGGCGGATGAGGTGGAACTTGTTGAGGCGACTGAGCCTAAATGTTGCTTCTTCAGAGCTGAATTTGGTGAATCTTACAATCAATTCTTTTGGAACGAATTCATGTTTGCTCATGAGAGTCTCTATCACCTGCAATACTCTAAGGTCTTCGCTTTCCAGTTTACGAAACACTTGGACCGCAACTTCAGCCGATGACATAACATACATAAAATAGCTTATTTTGCTAATAAGAAGTTTCATTAAGCCTAAATTGTTACGGTTTTAGCTTCTCTAACCGATTCCTCAACCATTTCTTCTATGTCAAGCTGTTGCTCAGCCCTTTTCACAATTTCCAATCTTGCTTTAGTTGCAGGTTTTATAGGAGCTGCACTACATCCTTCAGTTTTTCTGGTTGAAATTTTAAAAGTACTGATTTTCTTTGCTAACTCTTCCGTTTCCAGTTTGTTGAAGCCTAAAAGTGGACGGTGCACCGGATATTTAGTGGCAATTTCGTTTAGAACTCTCAGGTTGTGCAGTGTTTGGCTTGCTTGTTCTCCGATGGCTTCGCCGGTTATTATGCCTTCAGCCCTCTCCGTTTCTGCGATTCGTTCAGCAACACGATACATCATGCGTTTACATAAGATACACGTTAGCTTTCTCGGGCTTTCCGTAACAAAGGTTTCAAGGTTTCTACAATGCGGCACAATGTACACTTTTCTTGAAAAGCCAATGGACCATTCGAAGAGTTTTCTGGCGACATCCAAGGCTTTGGCTGTTGCCGATTCATCCGTGAAGGGTGCAATATCAAAGTACATTGGAATGATGGGGCATCCGCGCTTCATTGCAAGCCAGCAAGCCACCGCCGAGTCTATCCCTCCACTCAACAAGCAGATAACTTTGGGTTGGGAACCAAGTGGAAAACCATCCACACCATGCAGAGTTTCAGCGAAGATATAAGCATACTTGTCTCTAACCTCAACATTTACAGTGAACTGTGGATTTTTCAGATGTACCTGCAAATTTCGGTTCTTGAGCTGTTCCAAAATTTGTTTTCCAACCTCTTTGCAAACATCCATGCTTGAATATTGATGTTTTCCAACTCTGTGACAGCGAATCGCAAAACTGCTTCCATCTTTCAATATGGTGTCTGCTAATTCAATAGCTCTCTGCACGATTTCATTCATGTCCGAAGTGGTTTCTATGGCTGGAGAAGCCGAAGAAACACCGAAAACTCGCGTTAGCTTTGAAGCGATTTCTTGAGCATTTTTTGTTTTTATGTAGATTCTGCCACGTTTGTGTATGAATTTCTCGTAAGGGATGCCGTGATGTTTTAAAGCTTTCTTGATATTCTTCAACAATAGTTTCTCGTAAGCCCGTCTTGTCCATTCACCCTTAATGCCCATCTCTCCGCCAAAGCGAACGATAACTGAATCATATCTCACTTGATTTGACCAACCTACAACAGATCTCATAAAAGGCCCAATAAACTATTAAGATTATACTAAAAGTGTTTGCTCGTGAAAAACAAGCACAAAACAAAAATCATATGGTTACTATAAAACTGCCTATGACCCCTCAAATTGAGATAACATTGCTTGGAACGGGCGGTGGGAGATTTGCAACAATCACTCAGAAGAGGCGTACTGCTGGAATCCACATAATCAGCGAAGATTTAAACTTTCATTTAGACCCTGGCCCTGGGGCACTGGTTTACTTGATTAGTGAAGGCTTAAACCCTCAGAAGCTTGACGCTGTTTTCGTTTCCCACTGTCACCCGGACCATTACACAGACGCTGAAGTTCTAATAGAAGCCATGACTAAAGGCACAACCAAGAAACGCGGAGTTTTAGTCGCTTCGAGGAGCGTCTTGCATGGTAATGAGATGAGATTTGGCGCTGCGGTTTCTAAGTATCATCAGCAAATGCCCGAACGCGTAATTGAGGCTTTACCAGACACGAATTTTCAAGTTGGCAACATCAACGTTTTGGTGACTGAAGCAAGACACACGGACCCTGACACTGTGGGCTTCAGATTTGAAACCTCAGAATTTGGAAGTTTTGCCTATACAAGCGATACAGAATATTTTGAAGGTGTAAGCAAATACTATGGAGGCGTAAGGCTTCTCATATTATGCGTGATGAGGCCATCTGGAAAACCATGGAAAGGACACATGACAACAAACGACGCGATAAAAATCATCGAGCGAGCACACCCAGAACAAGCCGTTTTGACACATTTTGGAATGCAAATGATATTTAAAGGACCAGCAAAAGAGGCAGGACTGATTGAAGAAGAAACAGGTGTTCCAACAATTGCCGCTAGGGATGGAATACGAATAAAATTCGGAGAAACGATAAGCGTGCAAACCAGCAGGAAAGCCCAGCAAGGCTTGAACAGATTCTTCTAAAGAATTTTAACTTGTAAGTTGTATAATATGCATGAAAGGGATGTAATGGCATGCGGCTTGTGTTGCGAATAGGCGGCTCTGTTATAGCTTCACCGGTTAATCCAGCCTTAATCAATAGGTACGCAGACTTATTGAAGGATTTGAAGGAGCAGGGACACGAAGTGGCTGTTGTTGTCGGAGGTGGCGCCCTAGCAAGAGAGTTCATCAGTGTTTCAAAGGATTTAGGACTTGACGAAAGAGCTCAGGATGAAGTTGCAATTTCTGTTTCAAGGATTTTCGCTCAGCTTTTTCTCCAGAAACTCGGAGAGCTAGGCTGCAGGGCTGTTCCATTAAGGATTGAGGATGCTGTAAAATGTCTACGTGAAGGAAAAATCACAGTTATGGGCGGCTTAAAACCCGGCATGACCACAGACACGGTCGCGGCGTTGATTGTTGAACAAGTAAATGCTGAATTGCTCATAAAAGCCACAGATCAAGAAGGCATCTACGACAAAGACCCTAGAAAACACGTTGACGCCGTTAAACTTGAACATCTAAGTTTTGACGATCTATCCCGTGTGTTCGCTGAAGACAAGCACAAGGCTGGAATACATCAGATCCTTGATCCGGAAGCAGTTAAGATTCTTAAAGAAGAACGGGTTAGAATCATCGTTGTTAACGGGTTTAAGCCTGAGAATGTTTTGGCTGTTGCTAAGGGAGAAAAAGTTGGGACGTTAATCATGTAGCGTGTGCTGTGCGCGCGCTAACTTTTGCATTGAAGCCGGAGGAGAAGGCAGATCTTGAAGCTATCGTTAGAAGGCTGGAACCAAAAATCGAGCCAGCAGTTGGGAAGGTTAAGGAGAGAAAAAATTGAGCAAGAAAGAGAAGATCGAGTTTGAAGAAGTTACACTTAAAATTCCTAAGCTCGTCATGGATTTTCTACGCAAACACGAGAAACGCCTGGAAGAAGGAACCGCGCGCGCGTGGCCGAGTAAGTTTAAACGTGTTTAAACAACGTGGTTTTTCTACCATGTAGCGCGGGCACATAGGTATGAAATAATTCCTTTTTTTATGTATCCATATTTACCCAAAACTTATTGTGAAAGTTTGTTTTGGTCCATCAAATAACACAGAACAATGTTTTAGAGCGTCCATTCCTAAGAGTTCCCTTTTCCTGTTCCCGCACATAACCAATATTGCAGTTTTCCCTGGAGGTGGAAAGGTATATGTATCAATCTTATGTATGTATGCGGCACAGACATAAGCAGGGATTTTGCTGCCATCAGCCAGAGTTATGTTTGTAATACTGGGTTCAACGCCTATGGTTTGTGCATCTGATCTGTACCAATGCGGAACCAAAATCCCGCCATCAAAGCCGGTGTCAATCCTACATTCAAAGTCCAAAGGAGTTCGGCGCATATTTTGTGGGTTTTGAATAGCACCTACTATTCTTACATTTGCTGATTTATTCTTGTACCTTTTATTTATCGTAATTGTTCTTTCTGTCAAGTTCTCCAACCTGAAAAAGATTCTGAACCAGCTTCCCAAACAATAACAGGCATATCAAATCTTTTTCCTTGGATTCTTAGCAACAGATCAATTTCGGTATCCGCAGAGTCAACAATACGCCCATCAAACTTCATAGCAATGAATGCCCTTGGCTTTACCTGATAAAAATCAATAGATATCTTTGCTATCTGTTCGATCAGTTCAACCATCTCTTCTCTTTTCAGTTGCGTTCTCCTCATACTAGCAAGTTTCTGAAGCAATCTTGGTGGTAACCATGGTTTAGGTGGCCTATTGAAACCAAGACGTATTCTTTGTTCAAATGAAAATGGAATGTCTTCCCTAGTGGGTTCAGTTTTTGAAATGTCCTCTTTACTAAGGTCAAATTTTGGTTTAGGTATCGTTCCAGATTGTGATCCAGGAGTTGAAGAGGGGTAAGATATAGTTTCTTCTTCCTCTTTGAATATCGTTTGTTGATAACTTTCAGATACTTCGGGAATAACTGTAAGTGCCACAAGGTTCACCTATCAATAAGACCAATAACCTTTGCCATCCTTTCCTCGAAAGATTCTACAAATTTCCTTGTTTTAACTCTATCGCTGTTTCTGAAAACAACACTTATAACATACGAATCATTCCTCTCAAAGTTCGGTCTGACCGTTATATCAAACCAATTTTCTGAATTTACTCTTAAATCAGCGCCGCCAAATCTAAGTCCAAAAGGCCAAATTTTCTCGTCCATTATCTTTTCAAGGTCATCGAAGATTGAAAATCTAAGGGCTTTTGCAATCGTTTTGTAAGCTTGCTTTTTTGTTGGAAATTCATATGTCGCAACAAAACTATAAAATCGTGCAATGTCATTAACATCAACATCATGATCTTCTTTTAAGATATTAGCAATTTCATCGAAACAGGTTAGGGCAGATTTGATAGAAATATCTACGATTGTCAAAAACTGTGCGCTCGTATCAACCTGTATGACGGTTTTTCCTTTGCGAGCTATTTCGCCTGTACCCGTCATCCTTCCCGGGGGGCGTGGAAATGGAAGCGCAGGGCTGATTTCGTAACCTTTTTTTTCTAAACTCTCAACTATTTCTTCAAAAGTCAGCGGATACAGAATCGTATTGAAGCCTATGCCATAAGTGACTGACAGAGGTTTATATCTCATTTTTCCCCCTCTTCATTTATATATACTCTTTCGATTGCTTATATTTTAATATGGCGTGTGGTAAGTACCGACCACCACCGCTAAATTGTTCTTTGAGGGCCTTCCGCGCGCGCTCTATCGATGGCGTCATCTAATCTTACAATTCCCCTTCTTTTTTCTGTTTTCTTGTAATATCAAGCCACATAGAACTATCTTCTATAATAGAAATCCATATTTTATGGTTAAATCTGGTGATTTATGATATTGTAACGTATTACCGGACTGTCGCGCACGCACACAAAGGAGCCGAAGACATCTGGATTCTTTCTATGGGGTTCATGGAAGTTTAAAAGCGAACCACGTATGGGCTATAGGTGATTAATGTCACGTAGGCATAGACGTTAATCATGTAATGTGTTCTCGTTCAACACTTTCGAGGCAACGTTTATATATCATAGTTGATATCAAATGCGATATCACTGGTGATAACATGTTTGCTCTTCCGCCACCACCCCCATTCCGGCATTGGATGAGACATACTGCAAGTGTTCCAAAGGGATTTCTAAGATACTATGTGCTTAAACTCTTGAAAGAGAAGCCCATGTCTGGATCTGAGATCATCGTTGAAATTGAAAGGGAAACGGATGGACGATGGAAACCAAGTCCAGGCTCAATCTATCCCCTTCTGGCATGGCTTCACGACAAGGACTACATAAAAGAGCTACCGAAGGAGGAGGGCGGGATAAAACGTTACATGCTTACGGAGCAAGGTAAAAAATTCTTTGAAGAACAGGTGAAACTCAAAGAAAAACTGCAGAAAAAGTTAGAGTTCTTAGCACCTCCATTCTTCGGCGGATTCTGGCTTAGCGCTCATCCTGAGAGACTGCGTGAACTTCGAGAACCTGTTAGACGATTTGCTAGAGCAATTTTCAGTCTTAGAACAGCTTTTCAGGAGAATTTTACAGAGCAAGCCTTAAAAGAGGTTAAGGAATTGTTGAACAGCACCACTGAAAAAATTGAGGAAATAAGTAAAAGAATTAAAAGAGGATGATAAGTGTGACGACACCTGTTGTTGAAAGAACGAACGTTAAGAAAACTTACATGCTTGGAAAGGTTCCAGTAAACGCTTTACAAGGCGTAAATTTGAAAGTTGAAAAGGGCGATTTCGTTGCGATCTCTGGTCCATCTGGCAGCGGTAAGTCCACGCTTCTAAACATGATTGGCGCATTAGACAAGCCGACAGAAGGAAAAGTCTTCATAGAAGGTGTTAACGTTTCCACGTTAAATGACAATGGACTGGCGGATTTAAGGCGGAGGATAGGATTTGTATTTCAATTCTTCAACCTTATTCCACGGCTCACTGCGAGAGGAAATGTTGAATTAACAATGTCTATAACCGGTTTAGGCAGAGATGAAAGAAGAAAACGCGCTGAAGGGCTTCTGGAAACAGTAGGCTTGAAGGAAAGAGTGAATCATAAGCCAGCTGAACTCAGCGGCGGTGAACGTCAACGTGTGGCAATTGCCAGAGCCTTAGCAAACAATCCAAAATTTCTCCTAATGGATGAACCCACAGGAAACATAGACTCAAAAACTGCAAAAGAAATAATAGAGCTGGTCATGCGGTTAAATGAGGAGAAAGGCGCAACCATAATAATTGTTACACACGACCAGCAAATAGCATCACAAGCGAAGAGAACGGTGCAGATGCTTGACGGCTTGATAGTCTAGGAAAAGGTGAACTGATATGAAAGTAAGCGACGTTTTATCCTATGCCTTCGGCGCAATACGACTGAGGAAACTTCGTGCAGGCTTAACAACTTTAGGCGTAGTTATTGGAATTGCAGCTATCGTTGCCTTGCTTTCAATTAGCCAAGGCCTCCAAGATACTATAACTGAGCAGCTTCAAACAGGATTCGCAACTGACACGTTAATTGTTTCTGCTGGGGGAGGCTTCGGTATGGGTCCTGGCGCAATGACCGCAACTGAATCTGATTTCAAACTGTTAATTAATTATACACAAATAATCAATGAACTAGAAAATGTTAGAGTGGCAGTGGCGATAATTCAAAAGGCAAGCTATGTTAAATTCGGTGAAAGAGAATTTATACTCACCATAGTAGGTGTGAATTTCACCAAATATACAAACATTTACAGCAGCACCTTTGTAGCTGAAACTGGAGAAATACCCCTAGATCCGGAAAACGAGACGGTTGTAGTTGGAAAAAGGGTTAGTGACCCTTGGAAGAATGGAACATCATTCTGTGACGTAGACGACACCGTTGAGATCATTTGGACTAACGCAAGCAGACTCCCGCCGAAAAATGAAACTTATGTTGGCCATGTTGCGGCTGTTCTTAAGGAGATTGGAGGCTTCAGCCTCACCGGACCTTCGGACTTTAGTGTTTACATTCCAATTTCGCAAGCTCAAAGTTTCTTTGGAACTGATGAATGTGATATGATAATTGTGCAGTTAGAAAATGATGATGAGGCAACGATTGAGAGTGTTTCTGAAGCCATAGACGAGGCTTTTAGCGGCCAAGTTTCAGTGACTTCTTCAACTGCTGTGCTTGACATCATTTCAAGCGTTTTCTCGACCGTAGAAATTTTCTTAGCTGGGATTGCCGCAATCTCACTTTTGGTGGCTGGCATAGGCATAATGAACATTATGATTGTTTCTTTGATGGAGCGTACGAGAGAGATAGGTATACTGAAAGCTTTGGGCATGAAAAGTCGAACGGTGCTTTTGATTTTCCTAAGCGAAGCGGTGATAGTTGGTTTGATGGGTGCAGCATTTGGCATAGCTTCAGGTTGGGGTTTAGCAAACGTAGTTGCAAGAGTCTTTAGTGGAGGCGGAGGGTTTATGGGAGCAGGAAATCACGCGGCAGCCGCAGGTAGAATGACCATAACTCCTGTCTTAACTCCAACGGTGTTCCTAGGTGCCCTAGCTTTCGGCTTAATAGTCAGCGTAATCTTTGCACTTTATCCAGCTTGGCGAGCTTCAAAACTCAAACCAGTAGAAGCTTTAAGATACGAGTGAAAACTACCGTTTTTCCTGTTTTTCTTTCCAAAAGGAGATGAACCATGGTGCGCTTAGAACTAAGCCTATTGGAATTACGATTTCTGCTGTCATGAGCATTTTCCTGCTTGGCGCAACTAGGTTGATCATTGATATCTGGCTTCTGTACGTAACCGTCGCGTTGCCATAATTAGCGAAGACTAGTACTGCTTGTTCAACCATTGTTGGTATGTATTCAAATTCAACTTCTCCTGTAATGTTTCTGAGGTAAGAGATTATGTCAGAGTGGTTTCCGAAGAAAGCTTCCAGCATACTTGTTTTCCACATTCGAGAATAGTCTCCTGCTGGAGTGTTGTTGTAAAGCCAGTTTGATATATAGCTATAATTTGATTGTACCAAGTAAATCGTTAACTCGTCGCTGGAATTCACTGCCACACGTATGCCTCGTTGTGGATTAAGCATAAATGAAGGCCCAGAAAAGAAAAAACGTGAAGGCTGAAGCGTTGAACCGTATGCGGAATAAGTTTGTTCTCGTGCGGGTATAAGTGAGATGAGCAGTAGGGCTAAGCCCACAGACATTAAAACTGTTCCAATTCTTCCAACCAGCACGGTCCATCGGCTCATAGGCTAAGCCTCCTGCAGAAGTATACATAACTAATCGAGAACATGACTGCCACCAGTGCAAACGCACCTCCCACATACCATAACACTTCATTGAAGCTCGGAGTCCAAGAACCAGCTAAACCAGTTGAAAAATAATGTTGCTGAAGCGCGAGAGCTGGATTAATTACAGCGATTATTTGAATAGGCCAAGCTGAACCAGTGACAAATGCGATTACGGTTAGTATTCCGTTGACAACTCCTATAGCGAAGTATAGGATTATTCCGAAAACTAATGCTAAACCGCCTCTTTTAACTTTCAGAGTCATCAGTAGTAAGACTGCTGCTAAGAAGAGTGAATAACCGATGTTTGCCGAATAAGTTAGAAGCACTGTGCCAATGTAATTGGAGATTATGTCTGGTGCAAGTAGGTAGAGTGCTGAGATTTGTATTCCAAGAAATATCAAGAGAGCTACAACTATTGCTGAAAGAAGCTTAGCTGTAAGTATAGAACGCCTTTTAAGCGGATAAGAGAAGAATGTTTGGATCGTTCCTTTTTCCAGATCATTTCCAAGTCCATAAGCTATATTTTTGAAAATCAAAATTATAAAGATAAATATCGGAAATCCCATTAACGACGTTACCATCGTATAAGCTACTTGCTCATTCGTGACACCTCCATACGTCTGAAAACTCACGAATATGAATGTTCCCAACGTGTATAGAAATGTGAAGAGTTCGAGGATTGGAAAACGGTAATCTTCTTGTAATGTTGAAGCAAAAATTTCTAGGAATGGTTTACCCTTATGCTCAGTTTTCTCCATGGTTTACACCTTCTTGTTTTCGTTTGTAACAACAAGTCTGTACAGTTCCTCTAGTGATGCGCTTCCAGTTTCTATTCCAAGAATCTTAGTTTTAGCTTTTTTAGCAAGTTTGGCAGCATCCTCATAGAGATTTTCTTCCTCACCTTTCGCAGTGCGAACAGAGATTCCGCGTGCATCAGTTTTAATGTTTTCAATGTAAGAGAGTTTTTCAAGTTCAGCAGCCAACTTTTCAGGTTTTTCCACATTGATTCTTATTATTTCCGTAGCGTATTTTTCATAGAGTTCTGAAAGCTTTCCGGCAGCGTAAACCTTGCCCCGATTAATTATCGCAACAGAATCGCACACTCTGCTTAGTTCAGGAAGAATATGGGATGAAAGAAGAAACGTGGTTTTCTCTTTTTTGTTTATATTCACCACCAAGTCCAGCAGCAAGCTTCTTCCTTCCGGGTCAAGATTTGCAGTCATTTCGTCCGCCACAATTAGCTTGGGCTCATGAATTATCGCGTGAGCAATAGCAAATCTCTGAAGCATACCAGCGGATAAGGCTTTGATCTGCCTATCATAAGCATCTTCTAAGCCGACTAGACCTAAAACTTCATGTGCTCTTGCTTCGGGTATGCCGAAAATTCTGCAAACTCTTCTAATATAATCCAGCACCTTCTGATAAGATGGAAAATAAGCTTTTTCATGGACGACACCTACTAATTCTCTTAAATAAGGGTTGTCCCATGGTTCTTGACCGAAAACCTCAACGTGACCCCTGTCAGGTTTCAGTAAACCCAAAACAATTTTAATGGTGGTTGTTTTTCCTGCACCGTTGGGGCCAATTAAACCAGTGATGGCGCCCTCTTCGACATTGAGGTATAAACCGTCAACCGCAACCACCCTACCGTATTTCTTCACCAAGTCCTCGGCAACGATCAAGCTCATTATCTCTCAACCAATCTTCTTGCTTACTATAAAAGCGATATAAAAAAGCTTCTGAAAACAAAATCCGCTAAAATGCTCCCTCGCATGTGCCTGAACAAATTTAAACAAAACCTGTACATATCATATCAAAAGGTGCAACGCTGTTGAATCGACTGTATCCAGAACGGCCACTCGTAGGAATAGGCGCGGTCATAATCTGCAATGATAAAATTTTGCTTGAAAAAAGAAAGGGTGAGCCCGGAAGAGGCAAATGGACTATTCCTGGCGGCTTAGTGGAATTAGGCGAGGATACTGAGCAGACGGTGATAAGGGAAGTTAGGGAAGAAACCAACCTTAGAGTTGAAAAGCCCGAACTCGTTGATGTTGTCGACAGCAAAACTGTGGATGAGAATGGCAAGATAAAGTATCATTTTGTGATAGTTGACTATTTTGTGAAACTTAAAGGTGGGACGCTTAGGGCCGCGGATGACGCGGCAGAATTAAGATGGGTTCCATTTGACGAAGTGGAAAACTACGATTTAACAAAAAGTTTTAGAGAGTTCTTCCAGAGAAATAGGCAGGAACTAGAAAGGTTTAACTCATGTCCTTGAAGAATAACCTTGTTTCTCCCATGGTTTTAACGTCTAAAGCTTTGACTTTGGCAACCATTGGAAAGTCTTTCACGATTTTTCCGAGCGCCAAACAGTAGTGTGGTGGCAAATCTCTAGCAATAGATCTGACTGTCTCTGCGTCTACCCTAGAGGCCCGCGAAATAACTTCTAAATCCTGTTCGTTTGTGAAGTTGAAGAGGAATATGTTGTCCGCTTGGCGGTATATGTTTTGGCGGATTGTGTCTGGCTGGTTGGTTATGAACGTTGTGAATATTCCGAAATGTCTCATTCTTGTTACAATGTCATCCCAATAGGTTTCACGCAGGTAAAGATGCGCTTCCTCGGCAAAGAGAAAGATAGCCTTAAGTTTCCAGCTTGTTAGCAGGTCAACAAGTTTTCCAAGCAGGTATTCAACAACTATCTGACGGTCGATAGAGGAAGTGTTTCGCAAGTTTATTATGATGGCGCCGCCTTCGTTTTTAGCCCTGAATAGGCCTTCTTCCAGAAGAATGGCTTCGGCAACATTGTCTGTGAAAAAGCCGGAGTTGACTAAAGCATGATAGCGCGAGAAAAGGGCGTCGCGGACATGGTGGTTGCAACGGCAGTTGCGTATGGCTTCGCCTAGTTCATGTAAGGTAAGGTTGTCTCTTTCTTTTAAGGATCGCCATATACGCCTAAACTCGCGAGCGGATGTTCCGGGCAGATGGAGTGCGTGGATGAGGATGTTCAGTAAAACACGTAGGTGAAGCTGTTTTAGGGCAGCCTTGAAGTTTTGAGAAGGAGTCAGAACATGAATCTTGTTGTAGTAAGCGTTTCTTTTTCCGTCAGATGTCATACCTAGGCTTATGTATTCCCCGTTTAAATCGAAAACAACCACGGTAGCCCCATACCGTACTAGGTTGAGCATCAAAAGTTTGGATAGATGAGATTTACCGGTTTCTTTCTTCCCAGTTATTATGTTTAGTCTCCCATCCAAGGATGAAGCATCTATGGTGAGAAGCATAGAATCCTTCGTGCCGCCTAAAACTATTGGAAGTTTCCCATCAATTTTTGCGAGTTTGAGCAGGGTGGGGATTTGTAACTTCTTTATTGTTGATTGGGAGCGGGAGGGAAGCCATGAACTGGTTGGGCTTAAGCTTTCGTTTTCTGCTGTTGCGCGGATCTTGCATGTGAGGAGCCTTGCATCCTGAATATATGTGATGTGGGGTGCAATTTCTAAGGGATCGAAGTCTTCGCCCTGCATGAGTTCTCCGCCGTCTGGAAGGCTGCGGAGTAATTCTTCCAAGATTCCTGGGATGTTTGCGAATTGCACGTCAATTACTTGTACGATTAATGCCTTTCCAGGGTCGCCATCTTCAATGAGTAGGTAGTCGCCTTTCTCTACGGTTTCATTTGGGAAACTTAGAATCTGGATGATGTTGCCCTCTTTCTTGTAGAGCTTCATGAACGGCTTTCACCTTTACCGAAGGGTCCAAACAAAAGCCTGTGCATATCTGGTCTATTGATGATTTTGAGATTGTACTTGTGTGCGATGAAGTGTTGAATGGCTATGACCTCGTTCGCTGTGAAAGTGCAGAAGATATGAGCTAAACGTAGAGTTTCAGGGTAGCTTTGTGAAAATAGGTCGTTTCCTAAAAGCTTCTCAACGGGTTCTATTTTCCGATCGAGGGAGACTTCCTTGTCGATGTCGAGTCTAAAGGCATAGTTTCCCTTGGTCAGTCTAGCTACGTAAACATCACCCAGCAAAACAATTGGAGGCTTAGGCTTCAAACCAGCTATCTCAAACAGATAAGGCGGCTTATATCCAAGCAGCACATCCGTCACGAGATACCCGTTAAACCTTAGACTTGTCATTTTTGAGAAAGCCAAAACAACGTTGCCTTTTTTCCTCGCATTGTCCAAGATTTCCTTCATGCGTTGTGTTGGGGTGCCAGCAATTCCAGACGTTAAGGAGCCGTCAAAAAGAATTAGACCATTAGTTACCGTCCTTGAAAGCATTACTTGCAGCCACCTTTCGAGAAGGCTTGCTATCCGCATCGGCATCTGAAAAAGGCTGGGTGAGCTCTGGCGGTTGTGCTCGTGCGGAGAGTTGAAGTATGCCCTTTGCAATGCGTTGTATACCTCTTTTTTGTTTTCCTCTGTTATGTGGAAGATGAATGGTCCAAGCCTTAGGTATCTGTAGTTTCTTTTCTGTTTCCAGACGCTTGCTCCTCTAACTGCTATTACTATGCCTTTGCTTGTTTCACCGATTTTTATGCTGGAGGTGTCGACAGCTGCAACAGCTGTTTCTTCTGGTCTTGGCTTTAATGATATGGGTTGCAGTTCAATTCGCGTGGTTGGTATTTGCTCTTCCAAGTTATTGTCTTGTTGAAAAATTTGTTGATTTAGTTGAGAGGATTGGTTTTGCACGTGCTTGAGTGAGTGTATGCTTAGCTCTATTAAGCGTTGGGGTAATGATGCGTCTATGGTGGGTTGTGGAAAATTATATTTGGGTGTTGTTGTAATAGTTAGTTGTTCAATCAACATGATTCACCAATAACCAGTTGTTGGGGTGGGAAATATTTAAATGTTGTGCATGTACAAGATGTACAATTCAATAAACAATAGGTGAAAAGTTGACAGAAAAAGAGGCAAAACCACCGATACGCGTGAAGATGAAGATAGGAGAAATAGAGTTCGAAATAGAGTGCCAAGAAGAACAACTCCAAGCAACAGTTGACAAAATTCTCTCGACAGTAACTGAAAGACTGAAGGGGACATCATTCTTAACTGAAAGAGCCGCGCCACCACCAAGAGCAGAAACATGTAAAGGCTTAATCCAAAAACTTTGGGAAGAGAGATGGTTCGCAACATCTAGAAACCTAGGCGAAGTACACAGTGAAATGGCAAGGCGAGGTTTTCACTACGACCGTACAGCAGTAGCCCACGCACTAATCGACCTAGTCAAAGACGGAATACTAACAAGAGAAGGAAAACCGAGAAGGTATCAATACGCCCAGAAAAGGCCGCCGTAACCCGTTGAGTTTTAACGTTTTTTCTTCAGACTTTCAGAATTCTAGCGCGCGCCGACTTTATCCCTTAACTAACCGTCTGCCCGCCTTTTCCAACATCTCAAGCTTATGGTCTTTCGAGAATCGAGTTACTGGAACCAGGTCGAAGATGTTGAATCCGAGCCTTCTGAGATAGTCTTCGAGATTGTAGAGGGCACGGACTACACCTCGGCCGCTTCCACCAGCCGAGGCTATTCCGATGGCCTTCTTACCCATAAAAGTCTTAAAATCTCTACCAGTTTCACATCGGCGGAGACGGTCTAGAAAGACCTTAGCGGACTCGCTGAGGTCATGCCAGTATACCGGGGTAGCGAAGATTAGAGCATCTGATTTGGCAATCTTTTTCGTCAAATTCTGGAAATCGTCTTCGAGGATGCATGCTCCTTTCTTCCTGCATTCTCCCCATCCGTCTTCACAAGCGATACATGGCTTTATGTCTAGCCTGTTTAGGTGAACGAGCTCAGTTTCCCCACCTTCAGCCTCAACACCTTTAAGGACAGCTTGAGCAAGACTAGAAGTCAACCCATCTAAATTGGGACTTGACTGAATAGCAATAGCCTTCATACTAGCGACCGGAAGCTAAGAGATGAAAGGCAATAAAAAACGTTGCGCCATTTAAAGAACTACTTAATTATGGTAGCATAAATCGCGCGCTAAAAGTGTAAACTTTATAAACACATTTTGTGCTACCTTCGAATTAAAATAGCTTTTAGGAGTTAAAGAAACGTGGGTGAAGGAAGCTGGAGTCCTCCCAAATGGATTTTTAGAGACAGACGACCTCCGAAAGATGACAACTATTTTGCAAATATGACTAGAGTTGTCTTTCTGGCAGGTTTAAGTTGGAAATTGATTGAGAAAAAGTGGCCTAACTTCAAGAAAGCTTTCAAGAACTTTTCCATACCTGATGTTGCTAGGTTCGACGAGAAGGACTTGGAGCGACTTGTTAGAGATGCGGGCATAGTGAGGAATCGAGCAAAGATAATTGCAACAATCAATAATGCAAAGCAATTTCAGGAGATCAGAAAAGAATACGGATCTTTTCAGTATTATCTAGACAACCTTGATAAATCTAACAATTATGCTTTAGTAATCAAGGAACTCGGCAAAAAATTCAATCGAATAGGGCCTTCTTCAGCACGCATCTTCCTCTACAGCGTCGGAGAAAACGTAAAGCGCCCAATGGAATAACTAGAAAACCTCACGCGCAAGTTTAGTCAAAGCCTCCAATTAGCGCCCGCGGAAAATCCGACTTCATACACCTTTTTGAGCGGTAAACGAACCGCTTCTGAAAAGAAAACCAGCCTAGCTGCCAATCTTTAACTTAATCCTCGGAAGAAAATCCTTCTGTATCTGAATGACCCCAAAAGTTGTAATTCTATATTCTCCATCAGCGGTTTTTGTTACCAATTCGCTTTTGGCGAGTTCGCCTAGGCGTGTGCTCGTGATTTTTGCAGTTTTTCCAAGTTTGGCTTGGAGTTCTTCCCTTGAAACAGCATCGCTCTCCACTGTGCCTAATTTATAGCCTACGTAACCTGCTAAAAGCTGCAAAGCCAAAGTCTCGTTGTCCGTCAGCTTATCCCTTGAAACAAGCAGGTGGGGGCCTTCCTCTGTAAAAGCAATGATGTTTTCACATTCTTTGATGAGTTCTTGCAAATCCACTGTTAAGACTAGTTTCTTTGAAATCTCAAAGGCTGGAATGAATTCGCTGAAAAACTTGTTTATGCTGACCCAAACGTCATTGACGCAGCCGGAAAAGTTTTCTTCAACATCTTTGTACTTGATTTGGACTGTGATCTCGTCCTCTCCACCGGTCAACTCATTTTACCTCGAAGCCTAGCTAAAACCTCTTCTTCGACCCACCTTTCGCCCTGTACAGTCAACGTGAACTCCGGCCTGTTCGGGTCTGGCTTGA
>JAOUJL010000134.1 GCA_029883255.1 Candidatus Bathyarchaeota archaeon
CAAAACCGCTACGTCTCTGTTCAACTTCATAACCGGATTATAGAACACTGGCGCCTTAGACGGAGCGTATTCCCAAGGCTCTTTCACATACGCTTCAAGCTTAGGCACTACAACGCTTGTCTTCCCCTCCGTCACAACTTCCGTGGGAAAACTGAAACTCAACTCTTCGACCCCAAAATTTTTTCAACCACAAAACTCGTTAATATCCCTATTTATAATGGTTTATGAAAAAGGGAAAATTTCAGGTGAGCATGTTTGAAGCGACTTGTATTCGTAACCGGACGCCCCGGCGTCGGCAAAACAAGCGTTCTACTTCGAGCCGTCGACGCTTTAAAGGCTAAGGGGTACAAGGTTGGCGGCATGATCAGCCGTGAGATTCGTGAACGAGGAGCCCGTGTGGGCTTTCAAATAGTTGATTTTCACACTGGACAAAGAGGCTGGTTGGCTCATGTAACTCAGCCCACTGGTCCTCAAATCAGCAAGTACCGCGTTAATTTGAGTGATCTAAACGTTATAGGCGCGAGTTCCATTATCAACGCTGCGACAGACGCGGACATAATCGTCGTCGATGAGATAGGACCTATGGAGCTCCTTTCACCCGAATTTAAGAAAGCAGTTGATCAAGCGATAAGATGCAGCAAACCAGTGGTGGGAACCATCCATTTTAAAGCACGGGACCCACTGATCAACACCATCAAAGCGAGGGGGGACGCGGAAATTCTTGAGGTAACATATGAAAACCGAGAAGACCTCCACAATGTTATTATCGATAAAGTCGTTCAGTCTTTAAAGAAGTCATCCTAGCATTTGTGTCAATTGCTGATGAAGGTTATAAATGTGAAAATAGCTGGAGTTGACGATGCCGGTCGCGGGCCAGCAATTGGACCTCTCGTCATCGCAGGTGTTTTGCTCGACGAGAAAGACTTGCCGAAGCTCATAGGCTTAGGCGTGAAGGACTCCAAACTCCTTTCACCTCGCAGGCGAGAACAACTTGCTGAAGAAATCAAGAAGTTGGCTCTCAAATTTCATGTCATAAAGTTGTCTCCGACTGATATTGACAAGGTTGTTGAAACTGGCAAAAAGCTTCATAGACTGAATCGGCTTGAAGCTCAGACCATGGCTAAAGTGGTAGAAGCGCTCAAGCCAGACGTGGCGTACGTAGATGCTTCCGATGTGTTGGCCGATCGATTTGGAAATCACATTGTCGAAGGCGTTCCGTTCAAGGTTAAAATAATATCAGAACACAAAGCAGATGCAAAGTACCCCATAGTTTCAGCCGCCTCAATCATCGCAAAAGTGGAGCGTGACAGCGCGGTTTCTGAGTTAAGAAAGAAACATGGAGACTTCGGCTGTGGTTACCCAACCGATCCTAAAACCATCAAATTTCTAGAAAATTGGGTGAAAAAATTTGGCTCTTACCCAGACTTTGTGCGTAAATCGTGGAAGCCAGCTAAAAGAATTAAAACAGAAGTTAAGGCAAAACAGACAAAGCTAGTTTAAAGTTGAGCAATGAACTCTTCTGGATGTTTTATCGCTTCCAAATCTTTACGATGAATCAGCGAGATGCCGTTGTTTGGAACCTGTTTACCATCCGTTATAAAGACTGGTTGAGCGTTGACGATTTTGCTGAAGCTTACAATTTCCTCTGCTCTCTGATCGACATTTCGTTCCGTTTTATGGGAAACACCGCCCACTATGTTTAATGGATCCCCTGGGTACCGGGCTATAAAGTCGAAAGGAGCTCTTTTAGTTGGAGCCACATCAAAGTCAACCTGAGCAAGTTTCTTTAGGACAGCTTGTAGAAAGCCGTGTTTGACGATTATGCGCTTGGCGGTGGCGAAAAATCCTGTATCTCGAGGAGCTGATTCAAACACGTCGATACACTGGGCCACCGGAATGCCTAGAATCCATTCAAGGCCGAAGGCGGCGGACACGGACGCCTTGGCCATGCCTTTCTCGTAGCCGTACAGAGTTCTTCTAGAAACACCCATCATCTCTGCTAACTTGCCAACAGACAAGCCCAATTCTAACCTCTTCTTTCTGATGGCGTTTCCATTGACTCTAACGTAGCAGCCTCCCGGACCAGCCTCTACAAGCGGATGTATTTCGCGAGAAACTATGTCTTCAAGCGTTTTGAGGGTAATTGTATGGATGTTACATCTTGAGTAGACGGTATCATCTTCTAAGGGTTTTTCGCGTGTTTTATCGCTGATAAAGAGAGATATAGCGGAAAAACATCCGGAGATTGCTTGAACTTCACAAGAATTCCTCGGTGAAACGTTTCCAATGTCGGAGTGTACCTTTACGAAGGCAAGTTTTTTCCTTTTTCTTGTCACAAAATCAAAACAACTTGGACGCGAGGTGCATCTTTCAGAAACTTGGAAGCCACCTTTCTTTAAGATCAATTCGGTGGCGTTCAGAATCTGCGCCAGCTTCATCTCCCCCTCAGAAGTAAAAACATAGGAAGAGTCTCATATAAACTTACAGTTCACGCATTTTAAACATATCTTACAGCTATATCTCTTCTTATTACCCATCTTAACGCTCAGCTACAATCATGACATGTGCTTTGTCGTAGGGTTCTAAGTGTATGACCTCCCTAACCTGAAAACCACGAGTCTTCAGGATACCTATTTCCCGTTGATAAACCTCGGAAGGCTCTTTTGTAACGTCAATGCTTCGAGCCTTGACCGCTAGCATAATCCATCCACGGACTTTAAGGAATACATCGGCGTTGTCCGCCAACACCTTCGCCTGCTCAGGCTGAGCTATGTCGCAGTAGATGTCATCCACCTCCTCCACAAGCATTGAATACCGTTCCGGGAACCGCGCGTCCATCAGTAAAGGCGACATGTTGAAACGAAACTCGCATACATTGTTAACCAACTCTCGAATAGCCCGAGCAGCAAATTCTACGCAATATACGTAACCGCGTTCTCCAATGATGTCGGAGATGTGACTTGCTGTTGTGCCAGAAGCAGCCCCCAAATACAAGACCTTGTGATCTGGTTGAATGGGTACCGTTTCTAAGCCGTTCAGAACGGCGGCGGCAAGCTTGCTTCGAAAAGGGTCCCAAAGCCTGTACTCTATCCGTCTATGTCGGATCAGTCGTTCGCCGTACACAGTTTTTCCTGTGGCAAGGTTTTTTGTCGCTAGTTTTCGGGAACCGTCTTCAAGAGTGGCCCAATAGATTGCGGGAAAATGTGGATGTGGCTTAACGTCTACGGCCACGTTTTGTTCTCCTAAACGGTTTTCTCATGGAAGGTTTCTTGAGCGAGGGTTGCTTGTATTTTTCCTGAATCTCCTGGACCCTTCTCTCAACTCCAGCTTTCAACCTATCGCCAATATACCTGCTGCTGAAGGCGTCGGCTCGTGCGGCTATGGCCAGATTTCCAGCTAGTGCTCGCGCTACTTTTCCTCTCTGCCAATGCTTTGCCCCCTGAATGAAGTTGTGCTGGAAGATTATTCCGTGTTTTGGGGGGCGGGTTCCGGTTCTAAGCGATCTAAAAAGGGCCTTTTCGGCCCCTAGAACCTGAATTGTGCTTGCTGGCATTTTAGCCATGTTGTTTAACCCACCGGCAAGCGCTATGAGTCGCGCCCCGATTAGCGGACCAGCTAGTGCGTGGATGTTGGGCGCAACTTCTTCCATAGTTGAATCCATGTAACTCTCCAGCGACTGTCTCAGGTTATAAAGCGCTAGCACGGTTTTGCACATGGCTTGTATCTGGTCTGCGTCTTCATTGCTAAGCGAGGCGCCCATTGACGCTTGTGCCGCCTTAGCTATCCATTCAGCTCTATCTCTCGGCAACCCCTCTTTCTCTAAATTTTCTGCGATAAAGTTTTCTCTTCCTCCCAAGTTGGTAACAAGCCGAGCATATGTTTCATGCTTCTCCACCAGCCGATCTAACTCTGGAAAGTGAAGGCCATACCACTCGCGTGTTCTACCCATAAAGAGATTAAGCGTTGTGTCCAAGTCGCTGATGGTTTGGATGGCTTGCACCACCACTAGGTCTCGCTTTTCGATTGCTCCCTTCACTCTCATTTTGGCCAGCTCCATAGATACCTTGTGAGTCCAGTTGCGAAGCTCCGAGGCATTTTTCACAAACCCTACTTTCACCGCGAATTTGTCAAGGTTCCTACGAAGCAGTTCTCCTGCCTCCGAGGGTTTCGCCACATCCACCTCAATGTTCAACCTTTCGCAAGCGTTTCGAGCGACCTCTGAACTCTCAAACACAAAGATCGTGTAGTCCTTTCCTTGCAACTTTCCAACCAAAGTGGCTATTTCATCAACCACCTTTCCGGCTTCAATTTCTGCAAGCTTTTTCGCCGTCTCTTTGGGATCTTTTGGAAAGAAGACCTTGTCAACGAGTTTGTTGGCTTCTCCGAATCCGAAAACGCCCATCACGCACTCTATGACCGCTGCCTTCATGCTTTTCTCTCCATTATCATACAATCGTTTCAGCACGTTATTCCTAACCTTTATCTTGCCTATTGAATAACCTTACTGCAACTGGAGAGTACTCTATGTC
>JAOUJL010000135.1 GCA_029883255.1 Candidatus Bathyarchaeota archaeon
TGTAGATTCTACTGTTTAACATTGGAATTCAATGTTTTTCTATAGAATGGAAAAAAGTGTACTACTTCTGAAGTAGAACAGAAATGAACAGTAGGATATATGAAAGAGTTAGGTGACCTGTTTCTATTCACCATTTTTTTGTTTGGTTTTGAACTCTATGTTTTCTTTCTTACACCTGAAGTCATCATGTAAAACCCTATGAATATGAAAACAACTGTTCCAACAATGAAGGGAACTTGATATTCAACAGCAGGCTTATAGTAAATGGTATCAACTGCGTTAAACCAGACTATTGTAAAGAGAGCTACCGAAGCTAACGCTAAGATAATGAGCCCAACCCAAAATACCCAAGTTTTTTCTCCAACAAACATTTGAAACACCCTTTGTTTTAAATCTCTCCTTGCGCTGACTTAAATCATTTTCAGTGTAACTTTCATTGGTAAATGACAAAGCGTTCAAACATCTAGCTAGTAGGGTTTGGGGGGGCGAAGCCCCCTCAAGTGTGTGTTCGAGAGAGAAAATAAAAGATTAAGTTTTTATTAGCAAAACCTGAAATCTAATTGCGAAGTGATAAATTGTGGCGTGAATTGTTAGTGAATAATGCGCCTTACATTCTAATTGTAGGGGGTATCGCCGCAAGTTCTTGGCTACTAGAAAAGCTGGTGAGGCGCACGCCTATCATTGGAAAGCCACTGCGCTGGCTCGTAAAAATCATATCCGGTCTTGGTTTTATCATAGGAATCCTCTTAATGGCCACAGGAATAGTTGTCTGGGCTGTGCAAGGTCGGGATTCAGTCACGCAAACCCTCTTGATCGTCACTGGAATAGCACTGTTTCTAAAGCCTATCAAGGATATTCGTTGGGCGTCACTCATCGGGCTAACAGTGGGCTGCTTGTGTCTAGGTTATGTCATGTTGCTCAACCCTTTGCCGCCAAGTTTTTTCGGCATTGAATCAAAATGGATATACGCCGCAATTTTCCTTGTTCCAGCACTGTTTACGTATCTTCTCTTCAGATTCGTTGAGGACTTGCTAACATTCGTCGGAACAATTCTATCATTTAGATTTGTAGCAATCACAATTGGAATGTTATGTGTTATACAAGGTGTTCTTCTGCTTTTAAATCGTAGTTTATCTGAAATCTTTCAGGTATTATAGCAGGATTTCTGAAAAAACAAAAAGAAAAAAAAGGGTTTTAGAGTCGATAGCGCTTAACTTATCCTTTCTTGGTGATTTCTTTGATCACTCCAGCGGCGACAGTAGTTCCCATGTCACGTACCGCAAATCGTCCAAGTTCAGGAAAATCAGAGTAAGCTTCAACGGCTATTGGATGAAGCGGTTCAAATCGAACGACTGCACCGTCTCCCGTCTTCAAGAAAGCTGGCTTTTCCTCGACAGTCTGTCCAGTACGCGGGTCTAGTTTCTTAATCAACTCTACAAATCGGCATGCAACCTGACTGGTGTGAGAGTGTAACACTGGAGAATATCCGGCGGCAATAGCTGTTGGATGGTAAATGACTATTATTTGTCCAATAAATTCTTTGGCAACTGTTGGGGGCTTGTCAAGATGTCCACCTACGTCTCCTCTTCGGATGTCCTTTTGAGCTATACCTCGGAGATTGAATCCTATGTTGTCGCCAGGTTCAGCCTTTGGCATCCTAACGTGGTGTGTTTCGATGGATTTGACTTCTCCCTTGACATTCGATGGCATGAATACAAGCGTGTCGCCTTCTTTCAACACGCCGGTCTCTACTCTTCCAACAGGGACTGTTCCAACTCCAGTGATTGTGTAAACGTCTTGCACTGGAAGGCGGAGTGGTTTCTTAATAGGCTTTGGAGGTACTTCGAAGTTGTCAAGAGCGCCAAAGAGCGTTGGACCCTTGTACCATGGCATTTTTTCGCTGGGTTTAACTAGGTTGTCGCCGGTCCACCCAGAGGTGGGTACAAACGGAATCTTCTCAACTTTGAATCCGACTATCTTGAGCATTCTAGAAATTTCATTCTTGATCTCCTCGTATCTCTCTTGGCTCCAGTTTACTGATGCATCATCCATCTTGTTGATGGCTACAACCAGCTGGCTTATTCCCAGCGTGAAAGCGAGGAAAGCATGTTCTCTGGTTTGTCCGCCTGTGCCGATTCCCGCTTCGAATTCTCCTCGTTTTGCGGAGACAAAGAGGAAAGCTGCGTCGGCTTGGCTGGCTCCTGTGATCATGTTTTTTACGAAGTCTCGGTGTCCGGGCGCGTCGATAACGGTGAAGAAGTACTTTGGCGTTTCGAATTTTAGGAAAGCGAGATCAATGGTTAGTCCCCGTTCTCGTTCTTCTTTCAGTTTGTCGAGAACCCAAGCGAATTTGAAGGTTTCCTTGCCTAGTTTTTTCGCTTCTTCTTCATATGATTTCGCGGTTCGTTCGTCAACGGTTCCGGTGAGGGAGAAGAGGTGTCCTACCGTTGTGGATTTTCCGTGGTCTACGTGTCCGATGACTATGAGGTTTAGATGGGGTTTTTCGGTTTTGCTCATTTCCGTTTTCTCCAAATTTTATTTTTTGCTTATTTTCCTTTAGTTGTAGTGAAATTCGTTAGTAGAGACTGTCTGTTCCATTAGATAAAGTTTTTGAATAGAAATAGTTTTTGAGGAAGGTTAATAGAATGGGTCACAGTTGAAAACTGACTAAAACGCTCTACATCCTCGGCTTCATACACGAACGAAAAATTCTAGTTTAGGCAAAAAGTTGTCTCAGCGCGTTTGTGTAAAAGGCGTTCCTCTCTATGTTTCTGGTTCGTTAGACGTGTTTCAATGAATTCCGCAACTTTTTTAAATGGTTTTTCCGCCAACGTCTACCGACGCGACAATGCATCCTTCATCTTCAAGTATTAATGTTGAGGCTTGTCTTACATGACGTCGTTGCCTTATTTTTCGTTAGGCGATGTGTTCAAAAAGATATTAGCATCATCACGCTGATCTATAGGCGTGGATGCGGTTGTGTTATGCCAGCGAACCTTCCTGCGGAGGCGAAGCATAAATGGAGTGAAGTTTCATCAGCGAGGACACCTCAAGAAAAGCTTCAAGCACTGAAAGAGTTTCTGAGTTTAGTTCCGAAACACAAAGGCACAGCCCGCCTCCGCGCTCAAGCAAAACGCCAAATTTCCACTCTGCGAAGAGAAATCGAAGGAAGAAAGCAGAGAAGAATTGGGAAGGGTGGACCAAAATTCTTCATAGAGAAAGAAGGCGCAGCGCAAATTGTAGTTTTGGGTCCAACGAACGTGGGTCGAAGCAGCTTGTTGGCTTCGATCACGAATGCGAAAGTTGCGGTTTCAAGTTATCCATTTACGACACTAGAACCAGTGCCAGGAATGTTTCAATATGAAAATCTACAATTTCAGATAGTTGAAGCCCCACCATTAATAGAAGGTTCAGCCGACGGCGAAGCATGGGGTCTACAGACGCTAGCACTAGCTCGCAACGCCGACGGACTAATTCTAATGGTTGACCTGTCACAAAACCCCAGTGAACAACTGTCTCTGATTTTAAGTGAACTGGAAAAAGCAAAAATTCTCATTCAAAAGCCTCGCACACGAGTAGACATTGAACGAAAACACGCGGGCATGGGTCTCAAAATCCTTGTGCTAGGCCGACTAACCGATTGCACCGTAAAAGACGTGGAACAATTATTGAAAAGCTACCGAATCTCAGACGGAACAGTGAAAATCTATGGCGAAACAACCCTAAATGATGTAGAAGACGCTGTTTTCGAAAGCACGGTGTACCGACCTGCAATAATCGTTGCCAACAAAGCGGATGCTCCTAGCGCAATGAGAAAAATGAAGAAACTTAGCAGTCTCGTAGGTAATCAGACAAGAAGCATCCTGATTTCCTGCAAAAACCAAAATGGCCTAAAAAAATTGGGAATAGAACTATTCAGAGCGTTAGACATAATCCGTGTCTACACGAAGGAGCCGAACAAGAGAGAGCATTCCTCAAGGCCGTTCATCCTCAAAAAGGGAGCCATGGTTCAAGATTTGGCAAAACAAATACACAGCGACTTCTACGAACAATTCAGTTATGCAAAGGTGTGGGCTAAACCATCTGAAAAACGTAAAGGTGTAAACAAGATTTCAACATCAAAAAGACGCTTTCCCTTCAGTCCACAGAGGGTAGGCTTAACATTTCCCTTAGAAGATGGGGACATCGTAGAGATACACATAAAATAAAATTTCGAAACCTTGCTTTAACGAGACGACAACGCCACTCTTTCCACCTCGTGACGTTTTGCCACTCCTTTACTCTTCGAATCATTGTTTGCCGCCAAGACCAGCTCTTCTGCAAGCCACTCTTCGAGGGGGCGGGGGTTACCAAACGTTGCTTTTCTGGCGCCTTCCGAAAGAAAACGTAGAGCCAAGTCCACTCGTCTCTGAGGCGAGATGTCCACTGCCATGTGATAAGTCACACCACCA
>JAOUJL010000136.1 GCA_029883255.1 Candidatus Bathyarchaeota archaeon
CAAGACGAATCTGAAAGTTCTTCATGGAAAATTGACTCGCATTCAAAACAAGTTGAGATAAGCTCTACTCTTTCATTCGTTCAAGACCTGCTTCGAGAGGCAAAAGACAATATGGAAGCAGGTGAACTACTTGACGCTCATAAAAAAACGTGGATGGCACGTGGATACCTTTTGAGGGTACACGATACATTTGAAAAGAAGCGAAAGGAACAACGAAGAGTTAAATGATTTGCATTCTGCCTGCTGAATAATAAAGCCTATTCTTCTCTAGCTTCTTTCCTTTCTTTGATTGTGAAAACGTTTTCTTTGCTTGAAATCACGCGGAAGTCTTCTTTCAGCTCCACTTGATGCAGGAATTTTCTGATAAGCACCCGTAAATATGCCTTGGAACGAGCTCTCTCTCCTTCATCTATGGTAATCTTGCCGCCTACAAGTTTCACTTCTGCATCCACTCTTTTTTCCAGAAAACTCATAAAGTCCTTTACCGTTCCACTATCGGCCTTATCGCGAAGCTCGCGTACTTCAATTGTAATTTTCGGCGTGTGCTTGCACCTCCTATGCTGTTATCGACGAACGACAATTATTCTAACCTGGTCGCAAGCGTCTTCGCACCAATCAGCTATCATCTCTATACTTTCAAAAAGTTGGCTCATTAATATAGCGACCCCTGCACTCATAGTTGTTTCTTTAGCCAAGAGCAATCTAGCGTTTTCATAGAGATCGTCTACTTTCTCCTCTTGTCTTTCAACCAGATCTGCCGCCTCAAGTGCTTCTTCAGGTTTTTCTGCTAGTCGGTTGATGCATTTTCGAAGCGCAGACGTGCAGTCTCTGGCGCCTATAACCATCTCAACACATGCTTTCTTCAGGTTTTCTGGCACTTTCTCCATTGAAATGACATTGAGTATGCTAGTGGATTCGCGACTCCAATCTGCCACCATGTCCACTCTTTTCACGAGATGCATGAGGTCTTCTCTGTCTGTTGGTGGTAGTTCTCCTCGGGCCAATTCGTCCATTATTTCTCTTCTCAGCTTGTCTGCTTCTTTTTCAGCCCTTGCCACTCGACTTATGCATAATTTCTTTCCTTTTTCATCGTTGCTTGTTGCTGCCTTTACCGCTCTTTCCAAGTCTTCAGCAATGCTCATGGTCATCGCCAGATGGCGCTGCGTCATTATTAGTGCCTTTTCTTCTCTTCTTTTCTCAAACCATTTTAATAGTTCACTCAAGCGTCAGTTCCTCCCTTAACCCTTTGCTGGGATAGGTAAAAATATAGCTTTTGTTAGGAGAAAACCTGACAGTAACTTTGTCACCTACGTTGAACCATTCTCCTATCAACGTAGGACGAGCGATTGCTATCCTATCTTCGTTTTCAAGTAGGACTTCATATCGTATGTTTGTTCCTTCAAACCTAAGCTTTTCAATGAAGCCAAACATCGAATTAACCCCCTTTTTTCGTCCTTCTTCCATCTTAAAAGTTTCCGGCCTAACCATCAAAACAACTCTTTCACCCTTGTTTTTCGTCTTGTCGGAAACATGAATGGTTAATCTTCCCCTCAACCCAACAACTGACCCTTTCTTATTTACCTCAGTCACGTAGCCTTCAAGGAAGTTTGATTCTCCGATGAAATGAGCTACAAAAACATGTTGAGGCTTCATATACAGTTCTTGAGGAGTCCCAACCTGCAAAATCTTTCCTTTCCTCATCACTGCGATTCTGTCCGAAATAGCCATGGCCTCTGCCTGATCATGAGTAACGTGTATGGCGGTCAATCCAAGGTCTTTCACAAATTTTCTTAATTCGTATCTTAACTCAAACCTGATTTTAGCGTCTAAGGCGCCTAGTGGCTCGTCTAACAACAATAATTTGGCCCCTGCGGCCAACGCTCTGGCCAGAGCAACTCTCTGCATCATCCCACCGCTTAACTCAGACGGTAAGGCATCCAAACGTTCATAGAGTCTAACCATCTCCAACATTTCGCGTCCAATTCTTGTTCTTTCCTTGTTTCCCCACGCCTTCACTCTTGGACCATAAGTTACATTGTCCCAAACGTTCATGTGAGGAAAGAGTGCATAGGTTTGGAAAACGAATCCAATACTCCTGTCTTCGGGCGGAATATGGGTTACAAGCTTGTTTTCAACGCGAATTTCGCCTTCGTCTGGTTGAATTAAACCGGCAACTGCCCTCAATAATGTGGTCTTACCGCATCCGCTTGGGCCGATAAGGGAAAAATATTCTTTGTCGTGAATTTGGAGGCTCACATCATCAACTGCAACAATCTTACCGAACTTCTTTATGACATTCACCAGCTGAACTTCTGGCATCTAAATTGAGCCTCCGTGAACTTGTGTGCAATCATAGTAGTATGATTCAACTGCGATGGATATTTTAAGCATGCTGATGCCCCCTGGCTACGAGCCTTAAGATTAATAAAATTATAAAGGATAACACAATCAGAAAGCCACAGCCTAGACCGATTTCTGAAGGCGCCATTCCACTGCCAGACTTAACCCAACTAACCAATAGAACGGGAACAGTCTGTAGCTCAGTTACCACGGCCAAAGTGGCGCCAGTCTCGCTTACACTCCTCGTAAACACCATGATTGCACCAGCCAACAAAGAGTATTTTGTTAAAGGCAAAATAATTGTCCTAAACACGGTGAACGGTCGGCTACCAAGAGTTCTGGCGGCTTCTTCAAGATCTATGCTAATTCTTTCAACCGCGGATGCTGCTGACCTCACGAAGTAAGGATAAGTAATCGACATGTGTGCCAGAATCAGTAGCCAAATTTCAGGAAAAAATGCGAAGTTTTTCCAGAAAAAGCTGAGCGAGATTCCGAGTGCAATAGAAGGGACTATCATGGGAATGTTGACCAGTACGTCTAGAATTGTTGAAGATAACGTTCCAATTCTTCTTCTTGCGATGAGAACTGCCATCGGCAAACCAAGTATAACATTTAATATGGTGGCAATGGTTCCTACGAAATAGGATAAAACAAGACTTTGCCAGTATCCTCCCCACACACCTGTAGCGGTTACTGCTTGGTTTATTGTGCCGTCCGAGATGGCTTGTATCGCTGGAAGAGCCACGAAAAGCGATGGTGTGAGAACAAGAACAAGAAATATCAAAAGCGTGCCGCCGTTTCTCAAGGTTACTACACCATGGCCACTCAGTTTTCTCTCAATCGCTGGTCGAATCTTCTTAATTGGTATTTTTAGTCTTGTACCCAGTAGTCTAATAACTAAAAAAATCAAGCAAGAAACTGCTATCAAGATGAAACTAACGAAAACCAAAGCTCCTTCATAACCGGTTTCACCGGCGGTTTTAAGGTTATTAATTAGAACTGGCCCGTTTTCGAATGCTCCCGCAACCATCATAGTAGCCCCCGTCTCAGAAATCGACCGCGCAAACGCCAACACGAAAGACGCTATTAATGACGGTTTTAGGATGGGAAGCGTAACCGTTCTATCGGCAGTTAATGGTGCCGCACCCAGAGTTCTAGCAGCTTCCTCATAAGTTCGCTCATAATCAAGAAGCCCTCCTACCATCACCCTAACTACAATGGGAAAAGAAAACGTGAAATGAAGCAAAATGATTAGCAACCAACCAGGTGACACAAGACTACCTTCAAACAGTGAAGAAACACCCTCTGGTCCACTCCAGAACAACAGCAACGAATAGCCAAGAGTCACTGTAGGTACGACAAAAGGAATGTCCGTGAATGTATCGAGAACACTTAACCATCTGGATCTACCTCTCGTGATAAACCAAGCCATCGGCAAACCAGCAACCAAGTCTATTAGTGAAACAAAGAGAGCTATCGCAAAGGACGAGGAAATTGCCGTCGCCGCTCTGGACATCAAATCAGGATTTTCAAAAATCTGTCCCATCGTATTCCATTTGAGAAGTATACCAAGAATTGGCGGAATTAAGATCAAACCAAAAAAGGAAACCACGGCGCACGAATAAACTACGTATCGGATAATAGGCTTGGAAGAAAGAGAATCAAGAAATTTTGTGAAAGCAGAGTCTGCCAGATCAATTTTTCTGCCTGATTTCCTTTCTCCAACTTTCAATCAAACGGTCCTCCGCCCTCACGAAATCCTCGGTTTCAACACGTATCGTTGAATATTCTCTAGTGTTCCAACGCCATTTTATATCTTTGTTAAATCTGAACTTAAACTGAAACGTAATCGAGCTAAGCTCTTCTATCCACGATTTCCCAAGCGCCAGGCCCTGTTCCAACAAGCGTCACGGGCACTTTTACTTCCTTTTCAACGTTCTCGATAAAGTTTTTTGCTTTCTGTGAAAGCTCTTCATAGGATTTAACTTCTTTACACTCTGGAAACAATATATCAATTTTCGTTATGGCAGCTTGCGTTGCTCCATTCAACATCACTGCCCTCTTTGCAAGTTCATAATCGAATGG
>JAOUJL010000137.1 GCA_029883255.1 Candidatus Bathyarchaeota archaeon
CTATGAAAAAAATTCAGAATTACGGCGCGAGAATAGTTGTGGTGACCAAGGGTATGGAGGGTTCAGCGTTACTTTTTGAAGGAACGTTCTACGAGGTTCTAGCATGCAAGCCAAGAGTTATCCGTGATTTTACAGGAGCTGGTGACGCATACATTGGAGCTTTCTTAGCTGAATTTATTAAAGAGAGAGCCCCTGTGTGGTGCTCATGTGTTGGCTCAGCTGTTGCATCTTTTGTCGTTGAAAGTGTGGGACCAGCTGTGTTTGGGGAAACGAAAGAAATCTATAAGAGAGCGGGAGGAATCTATCAAAAGGGACTCGAGCGATTAGAATAGGAAATTGAGGTACCACCGTTGGGTCGAGTTGCTAAAGGAGTAAATTGCAGCGTAGTTGGATGTGATAAACAGGCGATTCGCTCTCTGTCTACTGAGAAGGTGAGCGCCGCTGGATTAAAAGTTGGTAGAGGAAGACGGGCGTATTTGTGCAAAGCGCACTACAAGGAATATAAAAGAAAAACCAAGAGAGAGAAGATGGCAGAGAAATGGAGGTACAAGGGGCAAGGTCCTTAACGCACATTGAATCAATTCAAAATAGATAAATTTTCGATAAGATAACTGTCTTTATTAAGAGGAGTCTCATTGAAGGAACCAACGGGGAGATAGATGGTAGTTGAGGATACTTCAACTGCACTCAAACTTCATAGAATATGAGCCTGTAAAGAAAGAGGCTGCGATCGCTGAAGAATGCGAGAAAAAAAAGCGTCGACTCGAAGAGCTTGTTGTCCTGTTCACTTGTGTTGAGCAAGGAGACACTGAGACTGTTGCCAAAAAAGCAATAGAAGAAGTCAAGTCGTCTCTTGATAAATTGAAGGTCAACCGGATTCTGATATACCCTTATGCTCATCTGAGCAGCAATTTGGCGAACCCCACGACTGCCTTAAGAATAGTCAAAGCGATGGAGAAACATGCGAAAGAAGTATGCATCGAAACCTATAGAACTCCATTTGGTTGGTGCAAACAGTTTTCAATTTCAATAAAGGGGCATCCTCTAGCTGAGCAGGCAAAAGTGATTCTGCCAAGTGAATTAAAAGAAGAAAGGAAAAAGGAATGGAAAATCCCTAAGCCTGAGTATACGATATTAACACTAGATGGCAGAACTGTACTCGCTGAAGATTATAAATTCGGAGAGGGTGAAGAAGATTTCGAGGCGTTGGTAGAAAAGGAGGCTTTCAAGAAAGAGGCTGTTGGTGGAGAGCCTAGGTTTATCAGTGTATTAAAGAAATTTGGGTTTGAGTGGGAACCGAGTTCTGATTCTGGGCATATGCGATATGGTCCAAAAGCTGCGTTGATGGTTGATTTAGCTGGAGACTATGCTTGGCAAAGTGTGACTGAAATGGGAATTCCAAGTTTTTCCATAAAAGGTACGAACCTGTTTAATCTCAATATTCCAGCGATCAAGGAACATGCTGACTTGTTTGGTGAAAGACTGTACACTGTACGGGTTGACAATGAAGAATTTGTTTTGAAATATGCAGCTTGTTTCCAGCAATTTTCGATGATAAAGGATTGGACAATTAGCTATAGGCAAATACCGCTTGGAATGTTTGAGATTGCTGATAGTTACAGGTTGGAGCGGTCTGGTGAATGTTTGCTAGGGTTTAGGCTTAGAAGGTTTTTCATGCCGGATTATCACATTTTTTGCAAGGATTTGGAGCATGCGAAGGAGGTGTCAATAGGGGTTCATAGGAAAATTTACGAGAAGATAAGGGAGCTTGGAAACGAGTATGTTTCGGTGTATAATTTAACGAAGAGTTTCTTTGAGAAGAACAGAGAGTTTCTAGGACAGTTGGTTGAAATTGAGAAGAAACCGGTTCTGCTGCGTTTTGTTCCTGAAAAGAAGTATTATTGGGTCATAAACGTTGAGTATAACATTATTGATGAGTTGAAGAGACCGAGAGAAATCGCTACTTTCCAAATTGACATTGGCAATGCACGGAGATTTGGTATAAAATTCGTGGACAAAAACAGGCAGAGTGTTTACCCACCAATCTTGCATATTGCTGTTTTAGGGGGAATTGAGCGGTATATTTTCACCGTCTTTGACACGGCGTTGAAACAAAAGATTCCTCGTTTGCCTTTGTGGCTTTCCCCTGTTCAAGTAAGGGTGATACCCGTTTCAGATAGTTTTGCCAAAGATGCTGGAAAAATAGCAGATGAGATCAAGGGGCATCAAATCAGAGTTGATGTAGATGATAGGCCAATTACTATGCAAAAGAAGGTTAGAGAAGCTGAGATGGAGTGGATCAACTATATAGTTGTCATTGGTCAAAAGGAAGTTGATTCGGGGATGGTAGCGGTTAGAGACAGAGAGACTAGGAAGATTAGGAAAATGTCGCTTCGTGAGTTGTTGGACGAAGTGAAGGGGAAAACGGAGGGTAAACCTTTCAGAGCTTTAACTCTTCCAAGGTTGTTGTCTCAGAGACCTCAATTTTGATGAGAAATTAAGGTTACAGTAAGGTCTTTTGAGATGAGGATGAAGAAAAGCATTATCTGTTTGGTTGTGTTGGTTTTGAGGTTGTCTGTTTTATCATTTTACTTGCGTGTTTCTCTCTTTTTATAGACCCACCATAATTTTTCTATTGGGTAAGAAGGAGAAGCCTTTGCATCAGTCTACGTTTTGTCTTATTGTTTGTCAGGTTATTTGTATTTGTCTCTCCCTTATAGACCCCTATAGCCCCCCTGTACGTGGGGAGGGGCCATAGGCTTAATCTTAAGAATTTATCTTGTTGGATACAAGGTTTTATAGGCTTGAGCTTGGGAACCTCCCCATTGCAAAATCCCCTGTTTTTGTGAACGCGTATTAAGCAAAAGCATATGTTGCATGAAGTGAAGTGGTGATGTGTGAAAAAGTTGCCTCAAGCCTATATGTGTCGAGGGTGTGGAAGGAAATACTCCTATCAAGAGTATGAGCAAAGCCGGTTTTGTCGTAGTTGCGGAACGTACCTAATGTCTGAGAGGAAGTTTTCTAAGCTTCCCAAAGGTGTACGGGAGACAGTGAAAAGAAGGGTGAGAGGCAAAGTTTTGAAGGTGGACTGGCTTCCTGAAGGCTATGAAATGCGGAAAGGGCAGATGGAGTTTACTTCGTCAGCGTCCAAAGCCATTAGAGCCAATGATATCCTTCTCGTAAGTGCTCCCTGCGGCATAGGAAAGTCTCTGGCATCCCTGCTGGCTGTTTTGCCCCAGCTTGGGAAGAACAAACTATTGATCTGTTTCAGAACTAGAAGCCAATTACACATTTATCTTAAAGAGTTAAGGGCGCTAGGAGGCGATCTCTCAGCCGTATCTTTCTTCAGCAAACAAGACATGTGTCCGTTGCGTATAAAAGGTGACCTCTCTTATTTTGATTTTCTCGAGGAGTGCCGTAGGCTGAAGGCTAACTGCGAGGCCTCCATTAATCCTTATTGCAAGTTTTATTGGAACATTAACAGAAGAAAGAAGGAAGCTGAAGAACTGGCCTTGGATTGCGCCCGAAAAATTCTTGCTCCGAGAGAAGCGGTTAGGCAAATGTCCCGGCGAGGATTCTGCGCTTATGAGGCGTTAAGACGGGTTCTCGACCGAGTAGACATTTTCCTTGGAACTTACCACTACACGTTCAATCCGTCGGTTAGGGGGGCACTGCTGAAAAGTTTCGGAGTGAGCCTGTCTAACGTTTATCTTATTATGGACGAGGCGCACAACATCCCAGCGTTTTCTAGGGAGTTACTTTCTGACCGATTGACACAAAACACGTTGGAGGGGGCTCTCAGAGAAACCGAAGCGTTCGAACATGAAGCTGTGCCGTCAGTTCAAGAGTATCTGAGTGCGTTGAACGATGGGGTTTTTCAACGTGCTCGAGAGGTTTTGATAAAAGAAAAGCTTAGGCGGCTTAACCCTCAGGAAGTTAGCGACGTGTTTCTTAACCGAAGTGGAGCGTCTGGTTCCGAAGCCGCAGAAACACTTCATGAGTACGGAGATTATGTGAGAGAGACGCGACGCGAACTGGGCTACGAGAGGATTTTCAGCTATAACCACCGGGTGGGTGAGTTTATGAAGAACTTCTTCGAAAAAGCTGGGCCGGAGTATGCTCATTTGATTCAGAGGGACTGGAGGGGTGGAATTGTTTTAGAGGTCAGGAGCTTCGATGGGAGGGAGATAACAGATTCTGTTCTGCAACAGGCACGGGGAAGCATTCTAATGAGCGGTTTTCTTTCTCCTCCAAAAGTCTACAGAGACTTGCTACTCCATAACCATGGTGGCGTCCATCTCAAAGAGTTTGATTCTCCATTCCCTCCTGAGAATAGACTGATTTTAGCCGCGAAGGATGTGTCGTCACGGTTTGAAAAGAGGACTGATAAAATGCTTGAGAAGTGGAAAGACTATATTGA
>JAOUJL010000138.1 GCA_029883255.1 Candidatus Bathyarchaeota archaeon
CATTATTCCAATGCCAACTGCAAGTTTATAGTCAAACCCCGAAATTATTCCGGTGACAATGAAAAGAAACGATATTACACTGAAGAATAATCCAAAGACATCATTTCTCTCGAAACGTCCCCCACTCGGGTGATGATGATCCTTATGGAGATACCACCCAAAACCATGCATCACATACTTGTGGAGAAACCAAGCTACTCCCTCCATGAAAATGAAAACAACCAAGATAATGAGACTATATGTCAAGATTTCTACTAACACTTGGTTCCATCTCTTTTGCTTTTTGGTTAATTGGTATGCATTCAACTATGTTGTACTCGAATGAAAATTATAATATTTGTTCCAGAGTTTTTAGATTGAGATTTGTTTTCGCACAGCCATTTTTTGTTAAAAGTACGCCTTGACCGGGTATGTCCAGTTTCTTTAGAAGGCCTAGAGCCATCTTTAATTCGGATCCACATGCTACTCCTACTACGCCATTGTACTTCTTGGCCCTCAATATTTTTTCAGCGCAGGATCCTCCTGGAATAACGTAAACGTCGTACCCCCTTTCATTACCTAAGGTTACAGCCTTATTCACGAGGCAATCCATTTGACAGCCATTACAGTTATAGGTGGGAACTTCAGGGTTGAAATCCGCCATACACTGCCTATCCATGTGCGATCTTACACAATGGGGAAGAAGCAAGGCTTTACGTTCTGCTTTCTCAAACCTTTCTCTTTGAAGATTATTTGCATGCAGAACTTCAATCAGATCTTCAACAAGTGTTATAGCTTCAGCAAGGTTCAATCCCGTAATTTGATCAATCTTGAGGATTTTCACAAGTCTCTGAGCATTGCGCGATAGAACCTTATGTAATCCTGTTTCGAGAGCTGTCTCCAATAACTGCCTAAAAGCGCTTTGCGGAAGTTGAGTTAGATCATACATAAAGCTGTAAGGCAACTGTATCTTCACCCTTCCTCACTCAACACCTTCCTTCGTATAGAGACCTCAATCGGCACCCTCAATGCCTATCACGTACATCTATCACAAAACCAGCATGACATACGTCATATTTAAGGGTTGTTTGCAAGGAGTTAGGAAACGGTTAAGTGTTAGCACAAGGCGTTGCATATCATGCTTCCCCGGGATGCCTGCACGCGCAAAAGCGAGAAGATAGGGATAATTGGAGCCGGACCAGGGGGACTAAGCTGTGCCATGCTTCTGGCTCATAAGGGATTTGATGTCACAGTATTGGAGAAAGCGAGTGAGGTAGGCGGAAGAAGCGCCCCCATTAATCTAGAGGCCTTCAAGTTTGATACAGGTCCCACGTTCTTAATGATGAAATATGTACTTGACGAACTCTTTGATTTATGTGACCGTAAGAGCGCAGACTATTTACAGTTTAAACTTCTTGATCCCATGTATCAACTCAGCTTTCCAGACTTTTACATCCAGATGAGTAATAACAAAGAAAGAATGAGGAACGAATTAAACCGAGTGTTCCCAGGAAATGAGGAAGGGCTCAACAAATTTTATTCGAGAGAGAAGAAAAAGTACGAAAGAATTATCAAGAACTTGTACAAAGATTATTCAAGTTTAGCTTCGTTTTTGTCCCTCAAACTCATTGCAGCTTTACCCTCTTTCTTCCTGGGCGGTTCAATTTTTGATAACCTCGGAAACTATTTCAAAGAAGAAAAACTGCGGATTTGCTTCACGTTCCAGTCAAAATATTTGGGAATGTCCCCATGGGAATGCCCAGCTGCTTTTACTATTATTCCTTTTGTTGAACATGAATATGGAATATATCATGTCATAGGGGGCTTAAATCAGATATCGAAAGCAATGGCTCAAATTGTTAAGGAAGAAAACGGAGCAGTAATCACCGACCAGAAAGTTAAAAAGATTGAGACCTCTGGAAACAAAGTTACTGGAGTACAGTTGCAAGATGGCAAGAAACTTGCTTTTGACAAGGTAATCGTGAATGCTGATTTTGGATATTCAATGAGCAAACTTTTTCAACCTGGCAAAATCAAAAAATATTCCTCTGCTAAACTACAGAAAAAGAAATTCTCCTGTTCAGCATTCATGCTCTATCTCGGAGTTGACAAGAAATACGTAGCACCCCATCACAACATCGTTTTCGCAGAAGATTACCGTAAAAACATTTCAGACATTCAGGAAGGAAGACTCTCCGAAGATAGCTCGTTCTATGTCCAGAACGCGTCTGTCACTGATGATACTTTAGCCCCTAACGGAAAATCTACTATCTATCTGCTTGTTCCAGTCCCCAATAACCGCAGTAACATTGACTGGAATGAGAAAGCGGAAAGCTTCAAAGAAACACTCCTGAATAATGTTGAGGAACGAACACCACTAAAGGATCTCCGCGACCACATAGAGATCGAAAAAATGATCACTCCTAAACAATGGGAACAAGATTACAACGTTTACATTGGGTCCACATTCAACCTCGCACACAACCTCTCTCAAATGCTCTATTTCCGACCTCACAACAAATTCGAAGAGCTGAAGAATCTCTATTTGGTTGGTGGAGGAACACATCCCGGAAGCGGACTCCCCACCATCTATATTTCAGGTATCGTAACAGCAGGACTAATATCCAAAAATCATACTCTCCACAATACCTAGAAACATTTATTCGGTCTCCCAATTCTTGGAAGCCCACAAATAAACAGTAAGATAATTCGTAAGCATCGAGAAATTAAACAAAAAATCCTCTATTGGAATAGTGATTACACGAAAACCTGTGATTGCGTTAGAAGAATACTGGACTACAGGAAGAGAAGTCAAAACATAATTGAATATCGCGAACAAAACAAGCGTTAATCCAACATACGTCCAATAAGTCTTTGAGCAGAAAAGTTCCAAGTTCACCAAAGAAACAAATAGAACTGTCAAACCAACAGAGAGCACTGCTAAAAATGTATACTCTCTACTGAAGAAGCTAAAGGCAGAGAATGTAATTAGAACACCCAAACCCAAGCTAAGGCGTTTTCTAAGTGTAAATAACTTTGAATCCTCAAAAAAATAGCTGATAGAATTAAAGACAAAAATACAACTATACGGAACAGTGAGAAAAAATAGAAGCTCCTCAACCGGAAGACCCCAAAAGCGCATTTCATGTACATAAGAGGGATTGAAGGCCCAATGTCCTCGATGGGTGGCAAAAACATCCCATCCCACAAAGAAGATACCAACTACAAGTAATGAAATCAATAACGGTTTGATTTTTGAATAGAACCTCATTCTTCTTTCGAACGAGAAAACTAGAGGAAACGCAATTATTGCCATATTCAAGTAGAAATAAAAGCTCATATGATAAGCCATAGCGCAATCCGTTTATAAACTTGAGTGCCCAATGCAGGCGGCTAAGTAATGTTTAACCTAACAAATTGAATGCAGGTGTAATCATAAAAAAGGGAAGGGGAATCACACCCCTTCACAGCTTTGAACATGCATGCATGCAGAAACATATGGATGCAAAGCTTCCGCTAAGCGTTACCACAGGTATACTGAAGTCATGGATCTTCAGATTCAAGGAAGAGTACTTAATGAACCAGACTTTTTTCGAGCCTTACCCTGAGGGACTAAAGGATATAGACGCATTAACCATCTACTGTGATGGAGAAGATTATTGGAAACAATGATTTTGCGAGCATCTACTCCCAATTCCTTGTTGATTTATTTCTTGATTGCCAGCTTTGCACCACAAACAGAACACTTACCTGCAGCCGTAATTTTTGGTTGTTCAGCAACCTCTCCTCCACAAAGTCCACACTTGACCAAATTTTCTCACCTCCAAAGAATTAAGTGTATATTAGTTAGAGATATATGTAATAAAACGTTTGTGGTAGGAGAAGCGCAAGCTGTTTTTCCGTTTAGAAAGGCGCAGATACTCCTACGAACGTAAGCCAAGCCAAAATTGTCTTCGCTACGAAACTGAGTATGATGTAGAATCGTTCACCATAGAGATAGTCTTTCCAGCGTCCAACGCCCTTATATTGCAGAACCATGTTTATGGCGAAGATGTTGAATAGGATGAAGTAAATGAATAGTATGGAGTATACGAATGCGGGTGGATTAGTATCTGTTGAACCTATAGCAGCAATGAAGTAAGCATAAAGCACTACCCATGGGGTTCCTCCTGAAATACATCCAATAATATAAGGGACCCAGTTGGTTTTCTCAGTATATTGGTTAACAAATTCCATCAAATACCCAAACATTATCATCATTGCATTCAGGATAAAGATCATAGCCAACGACCAGAAATCCCAAACACCTACAAATGTCGCAATCAACACTATCATTATTGAGCTTGAGAAGGCGTATTCATACCATCGATATGGGTTCATTCCCTTCTTCAAATTGTCATTGTAGCTTTTGTTTTTTGGATATGCGATTGC
>JAOUJL010000139.1 GCA_029883255.1 Candidatus Bathyarchaeota archaeon
CTGATGTGGAATATTGGGAGGCTGTTGGATTGAAAATAAGTGCAAGAAACCGTTTAAAAGGAAAAGTATTAGCCGTTGAAAAAGAGGGTTTAACCGCAATAGTTAAAGTTCAAGTAACCGTGCCAGCTGTTGTAACAGCACTGATTTCAAAGGAAGCAGCTGAAGACCTAAACATAAAAGTTGGAGATGAAGTAGAAGCAGTAATAAAGGCAACCGAAGTCATGATAGCGAAATAGGCTATTCTACAACGTATCGGTAGGCTCTATGTATTCCAGCCGTGGGACTCTTTCTAATGACCCGCAGCACATCTCCAGGCTTAGCGTCTATAACTTTAACCGCTGGGTCTGAAGCCTTAATCTGTGGCAACTGGTAGGGCTGAACTCTGTACTCTGCGAGTAGCTGTTCCACTTCTTTCTGGGTTAAGATTTCATGTTTTGGAACGAGCTTATGCTCAAAAAGGTCAAAAACCGGAAAGGTTCTGGGTAAAAGCTCTATCCCCTTCTTTTCGGCACTCTGTTTAACGGCGTGTGTATATCTTCCACTTGTAACTATTATTCCCATTTCCAAATTTGCTTCCGTCATGACTTTCTGCAAACGGTTAATGGATGCTATGCCCACGGTGCTTTCATCTGGTATGCACCATATGAGGGCATTTTGCTTCTCTTTTGGGATTTCAACAACATAGCTGATGGCGTCTTTATGCTTCTCCTTCTTGAGAAGCTTGTACCTTCTCAGTTTGATCAAAACTTTGGCTTTCCGTTCTTCCAAATTTTCCTCTTCTTTAATCAAACCATAAACCCCTAATTCCGAGAACAGTCGAAACCTAAATGAAACATTAACCCTTAAACTTTACGCTTTCTTTTTCATTTTAGGGTAAACTTTTATTTCCTTTTCCAGAAAATTTTGCAGATTGTGAAGAAGATACTTGTTGAGGCTAGGATTGTCTAGGGCTAAAAACATAGAGAGGGTAACTATTAGCAGAAATATTTAAACTCTCGAAAGGAGAAAGGGTTAAATGGTTAAGCCAACGCTGAACGTGTTGGAGGCGTGTATGCTACCAAGTGTAGTGGAGTAGGAAGGTGCTAATCGCACCTATAATCTCCACCCAAAAATAAAACCAAAACAGAAAGAGAACAAAAGAAAGGAGAAATAAGAATGGAGAAACAGAAAAGTCGTCGCAAATGGATAATATCGGCTGCTGCCATAGCCATAATCGTTCCGGTGAGCCTAGTAACGCTTTCGCTAAACGGGTTTTTCTCGCAGTCTCCAACGCCTGAAACGGTGACTGCTGAAACGGTAACATGGGAGATTGAAAGACCCTTCAGTACTATACCACTAAAGGAACTGGTTAGAAACACGTATACCGCTAATGAAGAAACTTCCGTAACCTTAGATCTCTTCGTTGACCACTATCTTGAAGATTTTAACGATTACGGTGGGTCAGACGTTATAAACATAATTGTTAATGTTTCGGCAAGCGTTTCGAAGGGCTTTGTCAAAAGCGTCTACATGGTTTTTGAGGAAAACCATACAGGGTCTCAGGTTGCTTGGCCCGAGCTTCACGCTCTCTACGACAAGGACTATATACCGTTCCCTCAAGGTTTGTACATACGGCACAACCTCTATCCCAAGGACCACCTCAACATGGTGAGCACCTCTGGAGTGAAGGCTTTCCTTGGGCTTTCAGGCGTAAACCAGCCTAAGACTGTTCTTTTCTGGGGTCCAGCCCACTGGGTCTTGCGAAGCAGCCACAACCAAACTCACACGCTGGATTTCAGGGTTGAACTAACCTACTATAACAACACTCATCATGTAAAAGCAGTTTTGCCCATCGAGATTGTTGTTTGGGCTGATGCTGGCAACAGTTTCGAAACCGCAAGAGCCATAGCCGTAGGCGACCATAGGGGTTTCGTCGATATACTGGATGACCCTGAAGACTACTATAAGATTTGGGTTGAAGACGGACAGACAATCCAAGTGAGGGTTTCTTCCCTCCTTGAACCGTTGGACCTCGACTTATACTTGTACAGTCCTGGTCTTAAGCTAATGGCAAACGCAACTGAGGAGGAAATAGAACTTGGCACATCAGAAGAGATTAGTCATATCGCTGACGATTCAGGTTGCTGGTACATCCGAGTAGTAAACTCTTATGCATCATATGGGTGGTATCAACTTTCGGTGAAGATAAATGGGGAGTAAGACCTTATGAAAAAGTCAATCATTACAATCGTCCTCATCCTAATGTTATCGTCAGTACTTCCACAGGCTCTAGCATGGCAAATTGAACGCCCATACGACGATATCAATTTAGCTCAGCACGTTCAAAATAAAAACACTGACGGCTACGCTTCAGTGGGCTTGGGTGTGGCAATAGACCATTACATTGAAGACTTTGGTGATTATGGCGGGGCAGATTTTATAAATTTGAATGTTACTATGACTGCTAATTCGAGGAAGTACATTACGTATAATTCGTATTCGCAGAGCTGGTGGTGGATTGATGAAGATGAGCTTTGGAATGAGAACGTTATGACTGGTGTTGGCGATGATTGGGGATGCTGGATGGACATCCCTAATGATTGCGGCGGTTGTCAAGTGGTTTTGCGTTTCTACGGCGGACATGGAAGTGGCGAGTACACCCGTGTTTGGATATCCAGCAACGGCTTCATAGCTTTCGACCTCTCAAATTCCACTAATCCATCCCCCTCAAGCATTCCCAACACAGAAAGCCCAAACGCTGTTATAGCACCATTATGGACAGACCTGGATATTGACGGAAGCGCCTCAATAATAACTGGTACATGGACATTAATGTCCCATTCATACTTTGTTGTTATATGGAAGAATGCATTACATAAGGCAAGCGGAGAACGACTCACATTCCAACTAATACTTGAAAACGCACCGGGCTATTACCCCGCTGACACACGTTACCATCAAAGCGACATCTGGATGAGCTATAAGGCAGTATCCGCAATCACCACGGATTTCACAGTTGGAATTGAAGACCACGAAGGCATGAAGGGACACGGCGGGCTCTACAGCGGCGGAAGCCTTGAAGGCTTAAACGGGTACACGCTACACTTTTCCCGATACGCAAGCAGCTATTTCCTCAAAAAACTAACTCTAACATTCTATGACACATGCCCAAACACAACAATCAATATTAAAGAAGCGGACCAGTTAGAGCCTCGGGGCTACAATATTCAAAGGGACATTACCAAGCCTGCGGAACCCGCTCCACCTCACTTGTTTGGAGTAGCGCTTGCGGGTACGGCGGTTCTTCTGCTTGGCGGATATGGGGGAGTCATAGTGACGGGAATTGCGATAGCGGTCGACTGCATCTTGGTAGGTTTAGACTGGGCTGAAGCCTTTGCCTCTCTCCAGTATAACGGCCGCCAAGTAGAAGTAATGGATGAAGACGACGGACGTACCCAACAAGCCAGCGCCACAGCCTACACCTATGACTATTTTGTTGACGCCTCGTTGAGTTTAATCGTGCATTGGATACTTGATGACCCTAATGACTCAGAGCACGCTCTCACAATAACAGCCGAAGCGGAATACTACGAGTACAACATTTATGGAGAGGTAATAGACAAGCCGCCGGTAACCACGTCTGCAACGCTAAACGTCAAACCAGACAACCAAATAGACGGCGCAGTCTTATACGAGGGAACATATTCAGGGTTCTACCTTGATGTACTAAATGATACAGTAGACTCCTACTATGTTTACGTAACCGAAGGGCAGGGAATATTCGTAGAGATGAATCCTCCTCCAAAGCATGACTTCGACTTATACCTTTACGACCAGTATGGCACCCTTAAAGACGAGTCAGTAACGCGATCCCCGGGTTATACCGAACAAGTAGGGGTTCAAGCCGACACTTCAGGATATTGGAAAGTCACAGTAGCTGCCTGGTCAGGCTTTGGTTTCTATTCTTTAGAAATAGACTTGAACAATCCGCCGAACACTCCTTCTAAGCCTTCTGGTCCAATCTCTGGAGAAACGGGCACGTCATACACTTACTCCACAAACACGAGAGACCCAGACGGCGACAACATTAGTTATGAATTTCACTGGAGAGACGGCTCATACACACAGAACTCTCCGCTTCCATCTGGCTCTACAGTTTACGTTTCAAACACTTGGTATTCACCAGGAACGTACTACGTCAAGGTTAGGGCTAAGGACGTATATGGAGCGTGGAGCGGATACTCTTCAAGCCTCACGGTGACCATCACCGGCGATCCTATCAGTGGCGGAGGCTGCCCACTTCTCTATGTTTACGATGGCGAAGAATACTTCTGCGAGGGCCTGCTTGACATACACAACCCTGAAGGCATCGACGTGATTTATGGCCGCACTTTAGTTACAACGCCTCAACGCGAGAACGGCGCCT
>JAOUJL010000140.1 GCA_029883255.1 Candidatus Bathyarchaeota archaeon
AAAAAGGCCAACGCCCGTCTTCGCGGAAAGGAGGGTTAATGATCTTCTTAAGAAAATGGATGCCACAACAACGAATACGAAAAGCACAACAAAACTTCCAAGAATAGCTGCAATATGAGGCCAGAGGATGTCAAAGGTCACCAGTTCTTGCCAGTTAATACTTGAGAGAGCTGTCGGGTCACTCAGCGTAGACATGTGGATACCTAAAGCGGATAATAAACCAACAGCTGCCACCACAATCACAGCAACGAAAACTACTCCCCCTATTATCGCCAAGATGAATCCATAAAGTGCATTGTTAAATATGCCTCCTTCGTTGTAGTGGTCCGATAAACCTTTCAAAGCTATCAGCACAAGTATTAGGCCAATCAACCCTAACACGCCCGTGTAGACGCCTAAGAAGGGGCCAATTACCATCAATAATGCTCCTACACCGCCCAAAGTCTTGCTTGATTCTAAAGTCATTTGATACTACCTCGCAGAACGAGTTTCTACCCTTTTCAAATAAAAGGTTTTCTCAGCGTGTGCGTTTACCGACAAAAAACAAGATTCCCAATTAGAAGATTTGTTAATAGATTTTCACGTCTTAACGTTCTTTCGCGTGCACTTTCAATATTTAATTAAAGGTTTGAGAAAAATGGTGAATGTTGTTCGAATGTTACAACCTCTAAAACTAATCCGCGAGCACAAATATTACTTAGGGCGTCTCCATAAGTATAAAGAATAGAATAGTAGAAACAGTTTGGGGTGACCACCATAGCAAGATGTGAAGTCTGTGGTCGCATAATAAGAGGCAAATCATTCAAGGCGGTGATTGAAGGAGCAAAGATGATTGTCTGCAGAGACTGCGCCAAGCTAGGATCAGTTCACTGGGAAGCTCAGCCTGTACGTCGCATGAAAAGAACTGGTAAAACAGTTAAACCGGTCAAGCTTTCAATCAAAAAACCGACAACGCCTTCACTTGTCGAAACCCTAGAAGTTGTAGAGGACTTTGGTCCACGCATAAGAAGAGCAAGACGAGAATTGGAACTGACCCATGATGATTTGGGAAGAAAGATCGGAGAAAGAGTTTCAGTTCTTCGAAAAATTGAAAGTGGAAAGATGACTCCGGACCATGCGCTTGCAGAGAAGCTGGGACACGCACTCAAGATAAAACTACTTGTTCCACCTTCAGAACCCAAAGCTCCATCAACGGTTTTGTCTTCGCGTCGAGAGATCACTCTGGGAGAAGTAATTCATCTGAAGAAAAAGAAAACGGAGGCAACGAAAGAACGAAAGCCCTCATAATCCAGCGTAGACTCCGATCCGAACCCTCAAGCTTGGACGAGCTTCAAAGCCTCGCTGAGTCGGCAGGCTACACGGTTGCAGACTCACTTGAACAAATCACCGAACCAAATCCTCGTTATCAGATTGGCAGCGGCAAAGTAAAAGAACTTGCTGAGTTGATTGCTCAAAACAATATCGAAAAAACGATATTTGACAATGAACTGAAGCCAGTTCAAGCCTACAACTTAGCTAAGGAAACTGGCGTGGAAGCCATCGACCGTTTTCAACTTATCCTCGAAATTTTCGCCCAAAGAGCCTCAACCTCTGAAGCTAAGCTTCAAATCCAACTAGCCAAGTTGCGATATGAGTTACCTCGTGCAAGAGAAAAGGTAAGATTAGCTAGGATGAGTGAGCAGCCGGGTTTTATGGGGTTGGGGAAATATGAAGTAGACCTTTATTATGAAACCGTAAGACGGGGAATCCATTACATAGAAGAAAAACTGAAGAAAATACGAAAGAAGCGTCGTTTGCACCGTGCTCGCAGACTCAAACTAGGGTTCTCCTCAGTTTCCTTAGCGGGATATACCAACGCAGGCAAGAGTTTACTCTTTAACGCTCTCGCAGAGGAGACAACTTCCGTTGATACAGGCTTATTCACCACCCTTTCTACTACAACCCGAGTGGTAAATATTTCAAAAGAGAAGGCTTTGTTAACAGACACGGTTGGATTCATCGATCGATTGCCTCTAACGCTCATAGAAGCGTTTCAGTCTACTCTTGAAGAAGCCATATTCTCGGATTTGATTCTTTTAGTTGTTGACCTAAGTGAATCTCTTGAAACGATCGAAAGAAAGCTTTCTTGCTGTCTTGACACAATTCGAAAGATAGGTGCAACAGGAGTCCCGGTCATAACAGCGCTTAATAAGATTGATTTGCTGTCAGCAGATGAGAAACAATGTCGAACTGAGGCTGTAAAGGATGTTGCACCGAATCCTGTGCCTATCTCAGCACTCTATAAGACTAACACTCAACTGCTCAAACAAGAAATGTTGTCCTACCTTAAGAACTACGTTCAAGCATCCTTTTCGCTTCCCGTAACCGATGAATCAATGTCATTTCTTTCGTGGCTCTTCAACCACAGCGACGTACATCACGTCAAATATGAGGGTGACGGCATGAAGGTTGTTTTTGAGTCTATTCCGTGGTTTGCAGAAAAAGTCAAAAGAAAGGTGGAGCAACTTGGTGGAGCGTTTTCGACATATGATTCAAGTTAACTACGTGAGACCGGAAGCAACTGAAAAAAGGCGAAAAGAAGGAAAACAGAATTGCCAGAAGTCATTGTTTTAAGGTGGGGACATCGCCTTAGAGACAAAAGACTCACCACCCATGTTGCATTAACAGCCCGTGCCATGGGTGCTTCGAAGCTGATTCTTGCAGATGCCCGCGACGAAAAAATCAAAGAAAAAATTGAAACCGTGACAGAAAATTGGGGTGGACGTTTTCTCTTTGAAATGGGAGTGCCATGGAAACGGGTTGTAAGGGAGTGGAAAAAGAAAAAGGGCCTTGTGGTTCACCTCACCGCCTATGGAGAAAATATTCAGACGAGTGATGCCTTGCAACGTATTAAGGCTACAGGAAAAGACGTGTTAGTTATAGTTGGCAGTCAAAAGGTTCCTTCAGAATTTTTTTCCAAGAAAATTTCCGACTTTAATGTAGCTGTTGGAAATCAGCCTCATTCTGAGTGTTCAAGCTTAGCCGTTTTTCTTGACCGTTTTTTCGAAGGTGAAGAGCTGACAAAAGAATTTGAGAGCTCGAAAATGAGAATATTTCCTCAGAGACATGGAAAGAAAATGGTTAAATTTGACGATTCCGAACCCTTTTGGTAAAGAAATTTAAAGCTTTGTACGTATATATTATATACGTACAACGCCTATGCCTTGTGAGCAGAGGATTCCAATGCTGGCAATTGTGGACGAAGAAACGCTGACAAAAGTTGCTGAAGTATTTGGCAACGAAGAGGCTGTTAGGATAATTGATACCCTTAAAGGGGTTGACGAAATTACGGACGATGAAATCGCAAGCAAAACAGAAATACGACTCAATGTCGTCCGTAAAATTCTTTACAGACTCTATGACCGTTCTCTCGTAGCTTTGAGAAGAGCTCGTGACCAGAATACAGGCTGGTTTATTTTCCACTGGAGGCTTCAACCAGATCAGCTTGAAGGTTTCATTTTGAACCAGAAACGGCATGTTCTCGAAAAACTGCAAACTAGACTTGGCTATGAAAAGGATCATGACTTTTACTACTGTTCCACACCCGGATGCAAGAAAATCCCCTTCGAAGACGCAATGGAACTTGTTTTCCGATGTCCCACATGCAGTAAACCGGTGATGCATTATGAAAATGGCAAAATTATCAAGGTTTTAGCTGAAAAGGTTGAGCGGTTGAGGAAGGAATTAAGTGAATGATCAACTGCCAACAAGACAAATGGCGCTGAAACTTCTTTCTAAAAGTAGGTGTTCTCGCAAGGTCACAGAACATTGTAAAACCGTTGCATCTCTCGCCGTCCAGATCGCCAAAACTTGTAAAGAGAAAGGACTGAACGTTGATGTCCAGCTTGTTGAAATTGCTGCTCTTCTGCACGATATTGGGCGTTCAAGAACACATACTGTTGATCACGTGATCGTAGGTGCAGAGATTGCCAGAGAGCTAGGCTTACCAAGCTCAATTGTATCCATCATCGAATGTCATGCTGGTGGTGGCATAGACATTGATGAAGCCAAACGATTAGGTTGGCCAATTAAGAGTTATCTCCCGCAGACGCTTGAAGAAAAGATTGTTTGTTACGCTGATAAGTTGGCCGAGGGAAAACGAAGGGTGAAAATTGAACGTACAATTAGTAAGTTTTCAAAAGATCTGGGCAAAGCACATCCTTCACTCGGAAGGATTGCGAAGCTGCATGAAGAGTTTTCATCTTTGATCGGAGATCTTTGATCCCAACGGTCACGTCGCTTCAAAAAGTTTACGGTCTTTTCTCCCTTGAAGCGTTTGAACCCTTATTTTGATCACTGTGCATAGGACTTTGTTAGATTAGGGGTCGTTGGTAAGACAGACCGTGGATGGA
>JAOUJL010000141.1 GCA_029883255.1 Candidatus Bathyarchaeota archaeon
ACCAAAAAGCGCGTCGGCCTTCTATGACTACGCTGAGGAAAGCCGAAGATCCTGGGTTCAAATCCCAGCGGGCCCGCCAGTTCTAGAGTATTGACAGATTTTGTAGAATTGATGGTGTTTCTTCTTGGTTGCGTGCGCCTGCAGATTCTTATACATGGAAGAGGGAAGACTCAAGACTTGCTTTCTCCGCCGCTAGCGCGCGCTGAGAAGTGCAGCGCTTGTCGTTGTCCTGCTGGCAGCAGACGACGACAACTGTGTCTCTAGGTTAATAACCTCTTGACGGCTGAGCAAGCTTAGATTTTATTGTGCCCTGTGCTGGCTGAGGCAGTCTAGCGCGCGCTCGAGCAACTAGAAGAGAGTATGAAAGGAACTACGAACCTTAGGATCCTTTCAGTAAAGCTGAAAAAATCTTCAAATGTCGCCAGAGTACAAATCCACTTCCATATTCTCTTCACTATGCTCGGTCAAAGACATGCTTACCCTTAAAAGGCATGTTAAAAGGTTCTTCGAGACTAATATTTTGCATACATGTACCAAGAGTAATATTTTTTTGCATGACAGACATATTGATGATCATAGTGGATTTATGGGAGGTCAACGTAATGAAGATATTATTTGTTGACGCATCATCTTTTGTCGATAGGTTAAAACATCTGTTCTCAGGCTGCAACAAATTAGACGTAGCAATGGCGTATGTCAAAATTGGCGGTTTGAAACCATTTCTAGACGTACTGAACGAAAGCACTCTGATGAAAGAAAACGGGGCGATAAGGATCTTGTTCGGGCTGTCTTCATTTCACGGAATAACAGACAAAAAATCTGCGAAATTACTGCATAAGCTTTCGCAAAAACGGAGAAATGTTAGGGTAAAGAAATATAATAATCCTAGGTTTCATCCTAAACTGATGATTTTCCACGGTGATCCTAACCGGGTTGTGATCGGATCATCAAACCTCACAGAGGGAGCTCAAAGTAAGAACGCCGAAGCAAATGTGATTGTGGAGGATCCAGACATTAAATTCATGAAAGATGTGATCGACTTCTTCGAAACACATTTCTACAATGCCCCTGACCTAGAACGAGTACATGTGGAGACATATACTCCACAACCACCCAAGACGAGCAGAGGTCGTCAAGGTTCTTCTAAGGTGGATGAACTCCCGTCCCATTCGAAGCCATCACCTCCCTTAGGTAGACGGAGACACGGGGCAGGAAAGCCTGTTAAGCCAAAGAGATACTACGATGAGAAAATTTGTGAATTAGAAAGCAAGAGAGAACCTACCGAACAACAGAAATTAAGTCTGCGTGCCTATCGTGCCCTGAGGACACGCTATTATGGGCGTAGGTCCAAAGAAGTACAAAGGCATGCAATCCTCCTGCCTGTTACTCACGGGGAGAATCATCTTGAGGCTATTATCAGAGCAAGACATGGAAATTGGGTAATAGGCCGCAAGATTCATGAAGATCCATCTTTAGAGGGAGTTCACATCTACTTCTATGAAAATCGGATAAGACAGACTCGCTTCAAGGCAACCCTACGAAGTGTTCACCAGCTTAAAGGGGAAACGTACTTGACAATATTCAACGCAAGAAAGTTGAAAGAAAGCAGAAAACTGGACGGTTTCAGGAAGCTTAATGGTGAAAGTGTTCGTGCACCACTACGGGGCTTTGTTTATGTATTTGATCCAGATACAGAGTGAGCGATACGCACACTAAAACGCGCGCGTTTGGTTTTGGTAGCTTTTAATGGAGTAGCCTATGGAACATATTTTCAAAACTACCAAAATACTATAGAGGAAGAAAGTCCCATCTCAGAACGTGCGCTTATTGGATGGTGTCTCTGTCGCTTCCTCACTATTTTTCAAAAACCAAATTAGTAACAAGGATAATGCAAAAAAGACTGCTGAAATAGAGAACGGGGTCTTTGTTCCGTGGGCAACCCAAAAGTATCCTCCAATTAGTGGACCTACTGTGAATCCCAATCTTATTGCTGCCTGCCTTATGCTTATGACAAACCCTCTTTCAAGTGTCGGAGTGAGAGCCATCAGATAGGCTACTGCGACAGACCACGTCATACTCCACAATCCCATAATGAACATGTAAAGTACAGCGATAAAGAGATAATTCTGTACGTATGGCCAGAGCAATAATATAAAGGGAAGAGGTAGGATGCTATAGGCTAGAACTCTTTTGCGGCCATACTTATCAGCCAAAATTCCGCTAGGAAACTGTGCCAATAGAGTTGCTACCCCTATGCCCATAGAAAAAAAGAAACCAACTGTTGTTTTATCTACATTGAACGTCTGTGTTAGATAAAGAGGGACCACGGGGTCCATGATTCCCATTGCAGCACTCGCGAAGATTTGGAAAAGTGAGAATACAATCAGAAGGATGATGAAATCTCGTTTGAATAATTCGCCTTTAAACTTCTTCTTGTCGCGCTTCTTATCTCCTCTATAAGTTCTCTTAAAGAAAAAGGTTGGAATAATTGAAGCTAACGAAACCAAGGTTGCGACGTAGAAAGTATAGTTCCATCCATACCTATCAGCAAGGAATCCTCCAAGTACAGGCCCAATTATTGAGCCAGTTGGCCAGGCAACATTCATGAGGCTGTAAGTAGTCGTCATGACGCTGGGATCCGCGTTGTCCGCGACTATCGTGTGTCTCGCAGGCAAAAATATCGACAAAGCGCTCAAGAACAACATAATTCCAAAAACACTCTGCGACCAACTTGTGACAGTAGTTAAGTAAAAAGCACCTGATCCTAACATGATACAGCTTAAAATTAGGATATTTCTTCTACGGAATCTATCTGACAATAATCCAGATGGAACCATAAGAATAGTTGCCGCAACACCTCCAGTGAAAAGTACAAAACTGATCTCTGAAACGGTAGCCCCTAAATTATCAAGGAAAAGAGGAAAGAGTGGAGAGACTAGACTTGAGGATAGAGAGATAGAGACGTTAATGAAGAATAAGACTTTAAGATTTCGATTCCATTTGAACATTTGAATCATTCGGCAAATTGATTAGTAGATACTGAAAAATCCGAGTTATAAGTCTAATGTGACTACGCGCGTAAATTAAAAAAAGTCACTTCCATTTCTGCTTTATGACTTGTGGACGAAATAGCGCGCGCAAGAAGTGGTTATCATGTAGATAACAACTATGTTTTCCGCATTGAAAACGGAAAATTCTGGAGTTTGGAACAGTCTTGGAACAAGGATTTTTGGTGATTTGGGGAAAATTGATATCCAGAAATTCAGTGGACCGATCCTTAATTTTCAAATCTATTCCAAATGCCAATGTTTCTTTTGCCAATGATTTCACTCCATGCTTTTTCAGATTGTTTCTTGCACGATTTATATTTCTTTGTCATGGAGAAATATAAGGAATGGAGAGTTCTGCAAAAATCAAACGATTTTCTTCTGTAGATTCCTTGAGATCAAAATGATTTCGTTCCAGTTTCAAGAAAGAAGCTTACTCCAAGCTTTTCTCTTTCATAATTTACCGTAGATGCAATTTTGGTAGTTCATATATAAGCGCATGGAGTAGCATCTACGGAAAATCTACGGCAATTGTGAAAATATGCGTTTGAGAGGTTTTTGGTAGCTTTTTCCATGCTTTTCCATAACATTTTAAAATGCGCGCGCTAGAAACAAAGTGAATATTCGAAAACTTTCACACAATTTCCCAAAGACAGAGTTTTGCCGAGGCTCGGAAGAAAAGGGCTTAGACCCTTATGGGTATAAATACCAGCGGGCCCGCCATTTGAGCATGATTATGTGGCTTTTAGGAATAAGTTAATAAGGTCAAGGCATGTTCAAGCTTTTGAACGCATTTGATAATATTCCACAGCAATTTAATGTGATTGAAGAGGGAAAATTGCATGCTAAAAGACGGAACACTGCGTAAATAGGAGCAAAGAAAAAAAAGGTGACAAAAAGATTGAAAAAAGTTGTTCTGTTAGCTTTTATCTCAGTGTTCCTATCCTCTGCGATAACTCGAATGGTCGAACCGGTTACAACTGAAAATTTGATAACAATCCCTGCGCCACCCTCATTTCAACAGCATTACCGCGATACAAGTAATATGAGGTTTGTCATAAGATCGAACGTTACCTTCGAGAACCGCGGAACAGGTACTTGGGATCTCACGGAGGAAGAAAGAGGGATAAGCCTTTTCATGAACAACACTTGGCAAACAGTTTTTCTCATCGATCACTCACATCGCTTGGAAAGTATTGGTGAAGATGACGACGGCAATTCGATAGCAGTTTTGGACTTTCAGAGACATCTTCAACCAGGTGAGAGTGTTAGCTACTCTGTTTCTTGCAATGCCTTCTCGAAGCCTCGGATGATCC
>JAOUJL010000142.1 GCA_029883255.1 Candidatus Bathyarchaeota archaeon
GATGTAAGCTGGACATATAGCTTGCGCGCTAAAAAATACGATCTGCGTGCAGAAATTCTTGGGACTGATGGAGGAATATTCATCAAAGGGCCCCCTTCACCTATAACAATATATACTGAAAGTAAAATTCAGAAGATGCTCATGGGTTCGGTAAGTCTAGATATTCCTACAACACCAGCCGAGATTATGGCGTTCCAAAGGAGGAAGATTGAACACTTTATAAAATCAGTCTTGGAAGACAAAGAGCCATTTGTGACAGGAGAGGACGGAAAAGCTGCAGTAGAAGTTGTATTAGCAGCTTACGAGTCAATGAAGACTGGCAGGAAAGTAAGTTTGCCACTGTTAGAGTAGAATCCTCCTCAAAGCTAGCTACTTAAGCAATGGTTCAAATGATATGGGCTAAGCGATAAGGTGTAAACCATGTTTAAGAATTTGAACTTAGGTAATATTGGTGTCCGCATTCCCTTGTACGACGCAGCAGCGTTGGCAAAAGCCGCTGACTTTCGAGGAATGGATATTGATATAAACGAGGTGGCAAGTTTAGTCGAGACGAAATCCCTTGGGTATGTTAAGAACATTCTTGCCAATGCTAGTTTGCGGTTCGGAGGGTGGGAGTTACCTTTAAGATGGAACGAGGAAAATGAAGTAGCATTTCAGGCTGATCTAGTGCAACTACATGGCTTAGCCTCTGTAGGGCGGCAGCTTGATTGCGTACGAGTATTCACTTGGGTGCTACCTTACTCTGATAAGCGACCTTTCAAGGAGAATTTTGATTGGCATGTTACACGCCTCCAGCCGATAGCTGAGACCTTAAAGGACCATAGTTGCCGCTTAGGGCTAGAATTCATCGGAACGAAGTCATTCCGCGCCCATCACAAATATGAATTCATTTATACAATGGAAGGCATGTTGGAACTTTGCGACTCGATAGGAACAGGAAATGTTGGACTCCTACTTGACTCTTGGCATTGGCACATGTCGCAGGGTACAGTGGACGATTTGAAGCAACTGACTGCTAAAGAAGTAATTTATGTCCACATCAACGATGCTCCGCCAGGTATCCCGCCTGACGAGCAAATTGATACCGTTCGGTGTTTGCCCGGTGAAACAGGTGTTATTAATCTCGTCAGTTTTCTCGTCCCTTTGAGAGAGATTGGTTATGGTGGTCCTGTTACTCCAGAACCTTTCAGCAAAAAATTGAAGGAGATGCCTGTCTCAAAAGCGGTGCAAACAGTAGGCAAGGCGTTAAATCGAGTGTGGCAGGCAGCAGGGCTATGTTAGAATTCTTTCAAAGAAGTATACTTTGTAAAATCGCTTTCTTTTAGTATTCCTTTTCTCAAGTTAGTACTTGGGGTTATGAAAGTTAAGTTTTTTAATCAGCGGATCGATATTGTTCACTATCTGTGCAGAGAGGCAACACTATGAAAGTAACTCTAAAGGATGCTACGAAAAAATTTGGCAAGATTATTGCGGTAGATGACGTAAGCCTTAGTATAGAAGACAAAGAGTTTATGGTGTTGCTGGGGCCTTCAGGTTGCGGGAAAACAACGACACTTAGAATGATTGCAGGTTTAGAAACGCCTGATAGCGGAGATATTTATATTGGAGATAAACTCGTGAATGATCTGCCCCCGAAAGACAGAAACGTTGCGATGGTTTTTCAAAGTTACGCCTTATATCCCTACATGTCCGTTTTCGATAATATCGGGTTTCCTCTTAGAATCAGGAAGATACCCAAAAAAGAGATCGAAGAAAGAGTACATAATGCAGCAAAGCTGCTAGAGATTGAAGAGTTGCTAAATAGGAAGCCGAAGGAACTGAGCGGTGGTCAAAGACAGAGAGTAGCGTTGGGTCGCGCGATCATAAGGGAGCCAGATATATTTTTGATGGATGAACCGCTTAGCAATCTGGATGCAAAACTTAGGGTATATATGAGAGCGGAATTGAAAAAACTTCATGAAAAAGTAGGGGCTACAACGATCTATGTAACTCACGATCAATCAGAAGCTATGAGCATGGGTGATAGAATCGCGATTCTCGATCGAGGAGTTCTGCGACAAGTAGCTCCGCCTTCAGAAATTTACGATAATCCGAATGATGTATTCGTCGGAGGGTTTATCGGGAGCCCGTCTATGAACATGCTCAAAGGGACTCTCGTAGAAAAAAATGGCAAATTCTTCGTGGATGCAGGCGTTTTCCAGTATCCAGTTTCGCCCGAAATAGCAAAGGAATCATCTGGCACAGAAGTAATATTTGGCGTGCGGCCCGAAGACTTCATTATCTTGAGTAAGAAGGCGCCACATGCCATTAAAGCCAAAATTGAGGTCATTGAACCGTTGGGCCGCGAATCTATACTTTCGCTGGATGTCGGTGGAGTACCCCTTACATTAATAGCTAAATCTACAGTGGGCCTCTCCACTGGCGACGACATATGGATAACAATCGACGAAAATAAGCTTCACATCTTTGATGAGAAGACCAAAAAACGCTTGGGGCTTCCAAAACGCATCAACGTAGCAAACTGAACCTCAGAAGTGGTGATCAATTCTAGGTAGTGGATGTTTGCGAGGTCAGCAAGAAATAAGAATGACATATGTCATATTAAGCATGCAGAGTGTGAAGTGAAATGAACACGACGCTTCCAGTCAAGCTGAGAGAAATAGTTGGTTCTAAGTATGTATCAGACGACTTATTCGTCCGCTGGAGTTATTCTATGGATTCAAACATCTTCGATATCATTAATCCAACACCGCCACTCATTGTTGTAAGACCAGGCACTTCAGAAGAAATTTCGAGAATACTGCGTCTAGCAAATGAGACCAGAACACCAGTTTATGCTAGAGGTGGAGGCACTGACGGCGGAGGAAGTCGTGGAGAAAAAATTAGCAGCTCAATCCTAATTGACGTGACACGCATGAATAAGGTTCTAGAAGTAGATGAGATGTCACAAACTGTTACCGTTCAAGCAGGCACTACTTGGGGCAAACTTAACAAAGAAGTGGAAGAAAAAGGCTGGAAATTGGGTTTTAAGGGTCCATACTCCGGCTATGGGTCGACCGTAGGAGGAAGCATCGCTGTTCAGAGTAACGGCTACGGCAGCCCCAGATACGGTGTAGTTGCAGAGGATATGACAAATTTGAAAGTAGTGCTACCTAACGGTGAAATATTGGAAACAGGATCAGCAGTAAATCCCAAGGCCAAGAAATTTTACAGATATTGTATAGGTCCAGATTTGGCAGGTATTTTTGTCGGTTCTGGGGGATGCTTCGGGGTGATAGCAGAGGTGACTTTACGATTATACCCAAGGGCTATAGATAGTGCCTTCGGAGCATACGGTTTCAGAGATTACGAATCTTGTCAAAAATGCTATTATCGTTGGCTTAAAACTAGAGAAGCAGAGCATATTGCATGGTTTGCCAAAGACGGTTTAGACGTTAACACTCCTGAATTGGCAGGAGAAGGATATATTTCATTGTTGACCTTTGTTGTCGAAGACCAAACCCATGAACTTGTTGAAGCTAGGGCCAAGCTCTTGAATGAAATAGCGAGGGAGGAGGGAGGAGAGAGTTTAGATGCTGAGAAATACGCTAAGGACGATTGGAACTACAAATTTGAACTTTTGCCTAGATGGGCAGCGAAAATTGGCCAATGGCAATGGAACTGCCATATGATTCCCGCAGGAGATACTCTAAAAGACTTGAAGACTATTATGGCTTTTTTGGATCAACACAAGGAAGAACTCAAAAAGCACAACATCACGCATTCTACCGTGAGTATCGCGCACAAAAACGCAGGACATGTTTCAACCTCTCTATACTACGATCAAAGCAATCCAGAAGCAGTTGACTTGGTGAAGGAATTAAGCGACAAATATGCTGAAATAACGACAACCAAGAGTGGAGGCTGCAATTATTGGTTGGGCAAATTTTGGTATCCCTATACTATCATGAGAAGCCCCATCTACAGAAAGCTTCTGATAAAGATTAAGAAAGCGATAGATCCCAACAACATAATGAATCCCGGTGGACTAACTCTGCCTTGCACTCTGGAGGAAGAATAACTATGCACTTAACAGATCCAACTACAAAACGAAGAAGAAAACGAAGGAGTCTGGAGGATTATAAGAAAGATGTCTACCTGTGTGCTAGATGTGGATACTGTAGGAGTATGGTTAGAGCCAGGGACAACACAGACTTGGTTTGTCCCATTCGTGAGAACACTGGCGGATTTGATTCCTTCACGTCGAGAGGAAGGAATATAATAGCGAGGATGATTCTAGAAGGAAAAATTGATCTCCAAAATGTTTCTGAGGAGTTTGTAGACTCTCTGTATGCATGTGCTCTTTGCG
>JAOUJL010000017.1 GCA_029883255.1 Candidatus Bathyarchaeota archaeon
ACACGGATCCAGTCGGTGGACTTTCTCTATCCGTCTTCGGGTTTCTCGAAACCTTTACGAGAGCCTTAGATTTGGCGTCTCAATTTTCTATGGGAAAGCTTGTCGCGGTTCTTGAAGGCGGATATAGCCTTAACTTTCTTGGAAGGATGGCAACTGCAGCGGTGGCGAAGATGGCGGACGTTTCATATAACATTCAAGATAAACGCCCAGTGGCGAATTCTAGAATAAGGAAACGAGCCTTGAAAACTATAGAAGACGTGAAGAAGAAACAATCGTCATTTTGGGATCTATGATTCTCATTTTATTAAGTGTGACACAGAATGGAGATAGGTTTAACTCACTGTTTTTAGGGACGAGTTGAAAAAACGGAACAATGTTACTCGATGATTTCTATGGCGCCTTCGGGGCACTGCACCTCGCATGCTCTGCAGACAAGGCACTCATCGAGATTTACTACAACGGATTTCTCATCTTTGATTTCTAACACCCCTACGGGACAAATGTCAACACACGTTCCGCATCCAGTGCATTTTTCTTCATCGATCTTAATCTCAACCATGAAGGATCAAGCTCCTTTAAGATTCTAATGAAGTAAACAGTTACAGATAAAAACGTTTTCCTCTACGCCTAGGCTCCCATAGAAAGATCGTAGCCACAAAGAGAAGGAGGCTTTAAAACGTTTTAACGTCAGTTCAGCAGCTTCCAGCAGTTCAACTAATTTCTTCTCGAAGCCTCAAAAGCACTCCGTCGATCGTTGTCTTCGCCCTTTCTCTCCTGCGGTCATATTCTGCAATCTGCGTACGATAGGTTTCTGTGGAGAGTTCTTTATGCCGGTATCGAATTTCGATTCTTCGAATTGCAGCTTCCGCTCCTTCCAGCTCGGTTTCAGCGGCCTCAATCTGCCTCATCGTATTCGCATAACGCGGACCTGCCTTTCGTATTTTTTCTCGAAGACCAGTCAAATCCCGAGACAAAACAGAAACACGACTTTCTAACCCTCTTCTCCGCACCTTGTATCGGCGTCTAGAAATCTTTCTCTTCCGCACCTGTTGCTCCAACGATTCAAGATCCCCGAGTATCCTCCTCTTTTCTTTATAAGAATCAAAAAAACTTTTCAAAACCTCCGTTGGAACAGGAATTATAGGAGCTGAAGGCAGTTTAGGAGCTCGCCAAAGAAAAACTACAGCACATACAATGGCAATTAATACTCCCATCCACAACGTGGGGCGAAAAGAGGCCCAAAAAATGACATATCTATATGTTAGATCAGAATTAAGGTCGTGGAACGGTGTAACGTTGTAGAAAGTAAAAACTATCGTTTCTTGAAAAACGCCTTTTTCAACACTTTGCGGTTTCGGATAACATGCGTCCAGCTGAAACTCTGCACCCTCCGGTAGACCCATAGTCACGGTTAACTCCTTTATCTTCCAATCAAAACCTTCAAAGAAACTGAAAGCCAGGACAAAATCACGCCAACTCTTCTGATCAATATAGATTTCTCGTGGAAGTCGGTAACTCACCGTGAACCTTGCTGACACTTCATGGTCTATGTCTTTGTAGATCGTTGCGCTTGTGTAACTAATTGCGTTCCCTTTTTCCACATCTACTTCAAGCTCCCCTGACTCATCTCGCGCAGAGACGTCGTAAGCGCCTTGAGGCAGAAGCACTACTGGGCGGTAACTTCCGCCTTCATTAGTTAAATAGTAAGAATCAGATAAAAGAACGTGGCCCCACTCATCTAACGCTATATCTCGCTTTACTTCGTCGACACTTATCAGATACAAGGTGTGATCAGGAAGTGCATAAAACCTCAACCACGCCTGCTCGTATGAAAAGCTTTCAAGAGGACTCTCAGTGAGATTCAATATCTGATGCAAGTCACGTGTTGTCTTGTTGAAAGCGAATCCATTCTCTTCAAAAGAACTCGAAGTGTAATTTGCACCGTAAGGTAAGATAACGGTCACATTGCATGTAGACACATCTTGAGTGACGCTGGGATAAGATGGGAAGTCAACAGTGAACGAGGCGGTCTCTTCACCATTCGCCGCAAAAACTTCTGAGGAAACAAGGTTTGAGAAAACAAAAGCTACCGTGAAGTTGTATGATCCTCCGTCGCTTATGTCAATGCCCGATCCGGGAAAGAGCACGTTTACTCCGTAAAAACCAATTCTGCCCAATCCAACGTCAAGTATTACTTCCAATCGTTCATCAGGATTCGAGGCGTCATAAGCGAAGCAATAATCACGGTTAGACTTGTATTCGAAAGGAAAGCCTATTGAGAAATTCTGTAACGGTTCTATATTTTGTCCCTGTTCTGTAGATAGCCTGATTGTGTCGTTGATGACGACTAGCCCGCCGTCTTTAATCTGTACCGTGTGATCTACTTGAATATCTACAGAGGATAAAGTGTCCGTTTGGGCACTAACCGTCAATATATTGATGCATGATGGTAGGGCTAGTAAGAGGAGAAGAGAAAACGTGAATAGAAGTATTGGCAATGCAGTTCTTTTCAAGTTGGACACCAAGCTTGCCGTTAAGTGTTTTTCATTTTAACTTTGCCTACTTATTATTGATCACCTTTATTTACTTTTGTTAGAAACCGGTTAACCTCTTTTATCTTTTAACTCGACAAATTGCTTCTACTCTTCGTGTCAAGCTTGCTCCAACAACTTGTTCAAGAGCAGCGATTTACCGGATTTTGATGTTTTCCATGCTTCAAATTCTTTTCGAAATTATTGGTCCAGTATGAGAAAGGGGCAAGGCATCCCTTCTAGCTGTCAGATATTAGTGCCTTAAAGGAAAATATCTTTCCCAGAACGTTACGGACTTCTTTATACCTTCAATTGAACATTATTTACTTGGGTTAGCTGATCTTAAAGCATACTTTTTGAGATAGTAGTCTTCTTCTTTCTTCGGTCCGAAGCTTCTTACACCCTTTTCTTTAAGTTGCTTTCTAAGTCTTCGAGCATACTGGCGACTGATTTCTCTCCTCTTTTCCAAGTAGGCAATTATTTCTTTCGCTTGTTGCTCATTGTCGCACCGACGAATGTAATCTATTACGTCTGGGGTGTATCTGACAAACTTGCATGAAGACGCTGTTTCTCCAGTTTGGATATCTGATCGAACTGAGTTTATTGCTATTCTAGATTCCTTAGTGTTCATTTCCTCGTCTAAATGAGGAAACATTTTTTTGAATCGTTTCCTGTCCATCTGCATCTGAGTGAACACCTTCGTATCATGCACTCAATTTGTGTAATCGTCGCTATCTTGGTTGTTATTCAATATCTTCTATGAAATAACGCTTATTTAAAGTCAGTGCGGATGTATCTCCTTGCATTTCAGCCAACCATCGGTTGAGTCAGCTAAGGCGCGCCAAGAACTAAGCGGAGGATATTCCATATGATGTCTCCGAAGAGAAGGGCGACTATTAATCCTGCGGTGATAAAAACGAGCATGGGTAACCCCGGTGTTATCCATACGTCGTCTTGAAGTTTCCCTTCGCGCTTGGCGTTCAACACTCTTTCAACAATCTGTTGTCTCTCTTCATCCTTCGGGAATACAATCAATTTTCTTTTATTTTCTCCAGTTTCAGCTGTGTAGATGTCTTCAAGTGGATATAGGTGGCCTACGTTTTCAAGTTTGGTGATATCTACTTTGTAGCCGCAAAGAAGCGTCAGAATCTTTCGGCTAACTGATTCTCTTTCAAATCCTTCGAAGAGTTTTCTCCCAGTTTTGTGCTTCCAGAGGAAATTGCGGATAAGGGCGTAAAACGCACTTGATGCTGCTAAAAGAACAGCGTTGCAGAACACGGTGATTGGAAAAAGCGGATAAACGGAGCTTGTCGGTGGTTGGAGAAGGTAGATGGGATAGGGAGGTAAGGCGAGAGATAGACAAATTAATGCTTTGGCGTCTGCTCCTCCAAAAGCTCCGGCGTAGAAGAGAGTTACGGACATAACCGAAGTTAATGCGAAAGATAGAACATAATTATACAGAAGTTGTGGATCAAAAAATAGGGAAAACTGTAAAGAAGTCAATGCGAGGGCTATGGGTGCAAAGACTGCCCAAACCTTATTGCTTACTTCCCGAGTCTTAAGATCACTCCAAGATGAATATGCCAAGAAAATCAAACAGATGAGAACCCTAAAACCATCGATCAATTCATTCATTTCTACATCACATTATTTCAATGATATCAGGAGTTACATTTAAAAATGAACTGTTTCGCAACAAGCAGAAAAGCCGGTAGTTCTCTTTTTGACCGTTTGCAATTTGTTATAACCATTGAACAACAAGCTACGAAATTAGCATCAACACTTGTCAGACACCAGAGAACTTGTTGGATTATCTAAGGAGCTGGAGATGTTTTGTGGAATTCGTAATCAGCCCCGACTTCAGGATGAATTTTGAAGTAGTATTCCGTATTGGGATTCCATGTGAAGTTGAGCACGATATTGATTGTTCCATGAGAAACTATGATTTTTGATGGAGGGTCATACGTCACAGAACCTTGCAGGTTAAGATTTGTAGCCGAAGTGCCGATGTAAACAGAATCGATTTTGCCGTCAGCCGTTCCTTGGTTTGACAAATAAACTGTGATTGTTTTTGCCGTACTATTCCAAGATGTAGTGATTTCACGGAGTTGAACATCTTGTCCAGTAACGTTTCCTGTGAAAGTTATAACCCAAGCGTAAGTAACGACTATTGCTGCGACAGCGATGACTATCAACAGAAGTGTTGCAAGGATTGGTGATATTCCCTTTCTTGACTTTAGCATTTTGAACAAGGCGGTTTCACCTCTAGCTAACCATTTTCAGAAGCTATGTTATTTAACTTGTATGAATCTTGGGTATGTATTAGGTGTAGACGTACTCGTTTAGATTCAAGCAAAGGCTTTCGTTTGCATGCATGCATTCATAGACGTGAAAGTTTTCGCGCTTTTGATGAAAATGTAGAAAAGGTTAGAAAAAGCGAATTGGCTGACCTAATTCTTAATGGAGAGGTAGTAGCTATAAAGGGACGCAATAGAGTGGAAAAGGCTGTGATAAAGCAGGAAGGAAAGAAACTAGAAAAAAGAGTTGACGCCATCATAATCGCAATAGGACTCGTTCCAAACAATGAATCCTTCAAACACCTTGGATTAAGAACTGATGAACGCGGTTTCATCATGACAGACACAGCTCAGAGAACAAACATTGAAGGAATCTTCGCTGTAGGTGACATTACCTATGTCGGGCTTCGCTTAAACAGCGTAGCTGCTGCCCACGGCGCCATTGCTAGCCACCATATTCATATATCAAAAAACCTTACTGGGCAAGAGAAGCTTGGCTCAGTGAAATATAATCATGGCATCTGCCAAAATCCAGTAGTTAATCTCTCTCTAGTGATATGCTTCAAAGGTCGAATTGTCTGAAGCTGCAAGAAGCCTATTCAGCATGCAAATTGATAAACCAGCAATCTAGTGATTTTCTTGATCGAATAGAGAGTAACACTAAATAACAAGTTGTCTATCTCAAGCTATCGTTTACAAATGTAAAGGTGAGATAACATGTCTAAACAAACTAACTTATACGAAGAGGCGTTGAAACCACTGAAGAAGGCAGCGGCCGTACTGAATCTGGAACCTAATATCGTAGAAGTCCTAAGTAGCCCAGAACGAATGTTAATTGTTTCAATTCCCGTAAAAATGGACGATGGGAAAACAAAGGTCTTCACAGGTTACCGTGTGCAACACAACACAGCCAGAGGTCCAGCGAAAGGCGGCATTCGCTATCATCCAGAAGTATGTCTAGACGAAGTAAAATCATTAGCATTTTGGATGAGTATTAAGAACACTGTTGTTGGAGTTCCTTTTGGCGGTGGAAAAGGCGGAATCACATGTAATCCAAAGAAAATGTCAGAAGGCGAAATTGAACGACTAACAAGAGGCTATGCAGCTGCAATAGCAAAGTTCGTTGGGCCAGACCAAGACATCCCTGCACCTGATGTGGGAACAAACGCTCAAATTATGGGGTGGTTTACCGATGAATACTGCAAAATTGTCGGGAAGTGTATTCCTGGAGTAATAACGGCTAAACCTTTGGACATAGGTGGTTCAAGAGGAAGAGGAACTGCAACTGGTCGTGGAGCGTTCTTTGCTACACTGGAAGCAGTGAAAACCTTCAGCATACCCTTGAAGGGAGCACGAGTCTCAATACAAGGATATGGTAATGTGGCGCGACCGATAGCCGAATATCTTTATGAATTGGGCTGCAAAATTGTAGCAGTAAGCGATTCTACAGGCGGCGTATATAACCCGGAAGGTATGCATCCTGTAAAGCTCGCAAAGTTCAAAACTAAAACACGCAGCGTCAAAGGTTTTCCAAGAAGCAAGGAGATAAGCACTGTAGACCCAATCACCGTAGACTGTGACATACTTATTCCTGCGGCTTTGGAGAATCAAATAACCGAGAAGAACGCCAGCAAGGTTCAAGCAAAACTTATAGTTGAAGAGGCAAATGGACCGACAACTCCCAAAGCAGATAAAATACTGTATGAAAAAGGTGTCGTAATTGTTCCTGATGTCTTAGCCAATGCTGGGGGCGTTACAGTAAGTTATTTCGAGTGGGTCCAAAATCGCATGGGATATTATTGGAGTGATGGTGAAGTTGATGAAAAACTGAAACAAGTAATGACAAAAGCCTTTAAAGATGTCTATCAAAACGCGAAGCAGTATCAAGTAGACACCTCTCTTACTACACAGCAATCACAAATGGATTTTCGAACAGCCGCTTACGTGACGGCGGTTAAGAAAATTGTCGGCGCAATGCGAGCTCTAGGCCGCATCTAGCCTCCCTCCTTTTCAGCAACGCAAACGCAAGTCACTTGCAGTAGGTCTTCGAAGGAAATGTGGTAGCATTTGTGGGGGAAGCATTGCTCTTCTCAGAACGCTACGATTATCAGGCATGCATGCAGAACGGTTTCAGATTACTTCTAGCTCCGAATTTATTCAAATGGCCAACGTTTTTTAAGACTTTATAGCTCCTCTCCCCGACGGTATGAGTCTCTGTATTTCTTCCAAAGGGATTTCCAGAATTCGTTTTTGTAGCGCCTCAGGGAATTTTTTTGCTAGAAGTCGTCGGATACGTTTTGCAAGCTCGCCGCTTTTTTGATTTCCTGGGATTATTTCAACGTAGATACTTGTCTCTTTGGAGATAGCTTCTACGGGGCATCCGACAACGATGGGGCGTTCTTCTTTTATCTGAACCCCAATGGCAATCTGCAAAGGTACATTCCGAACATAATTTTTCGATCCACGGATAATAAATGCCCCTCTCTTTAGTGGTAAGGCGGCTTTGCTCACTTGTTTGGGAGAAACCCAGTAAACGTTAACTGTGTCTAACATTTCTCTCCAAGCCCGGGAATATGAAGCTGCAAGTTGAGCTGATTCGTTTATCGTTTGTTCGGGCGGATGTTTTCCTTCGGTTTTGATTAAAACGAAGGGCGCACCGACGACATCAGCGTGGAAAACAACATCATGAGGTTCCATATGTTTTTTGATAAGAATTTCATTAGTTGTTGCATCTCTTCCTCCGAGCACAAGGAAACCATCTGAAGAATGGAACCATCGGAATTTTTCGTACCAAGCCCTTTTCCGTCTTTCAGGTGGAAGCTTGCGGGTTTCCTTCACTAGCCTACCCCGTTGTTGTTGCAATTCCATAATCTTGGTTTGGGTTTCTTCTAGGGCTTTCTTAACTCCTTCCAGTTTCTTTTTAGCTTTTTTCGCTTTTTTGTAATAATTTGCTGCGTTAACTTGAATGGAACGACGAATGTTGAGAGGAAACACCAAGCCGTCTACCGAAACGTTAAGGATTAGGCGTTCAAGCTGAAGGGAATGAAAGTGAATGGCAGGGATGTGCTCTGCTTCCTTTTCGATGCTTGAGACGATTTGTTTCCAAGATTTTCCATCCCTTTTCTCACTCGCGATTTCTTGGAAGAGAAGCTGTAGATCGTTGAAGTGGGTGTATATCACGTCACCAATTTTTCTGTTTTCTTCAATCTTCTCTATTGAATCTTTCAAGGCTTTCTGTTGTCTTTTAAGGATTCTTCGTTGTTTCGCCACCTCTTTCTCAGCTTCTTTAGAAACCTCAACTACGCTTTCTTCCACTGCTGTCTTTGTGTAATATTCATCAAGGGCCTTGTTGACAGCTTCATATGGTCTTTGTTCAAAGCGGGCATATTTTTCTAGGAGCATGGGAGTTACATCAATCCACGCACTTCGTTCATCAATCACGATACAGGGTTCTACATTCCCAGTTTTAAAAATGGAAAGAATCTTGTGAAACTCATCGAAAATTCTATCAATCTCTTGTTTCGTAAGGGATTCACAAGCAGCGTCTTTGTTGACGCATGCACGAAGAAGAATTTCCTCGGCGTAGAGCCCACCGATGCTCAGGAATTTCGTGAGGGCCTTTACTATTTCTAGTTGTCCTAGCGTTTCTATTTCACCGAAATCTGGGCGACTTAGTTTGAGAGGGTTTCTGCCGCGTGGTGGAGCGTGCTGAAAGGTTTCGCCGCGCAAAATGTTTCGGTCTCGCATTTTCCGATACGTTAGGGCGTGCAAAATCTTATTCTGTGAATCCACCAGAATGATGTTTCCTCCACCGAACAGTTCAATTATGAGTTGGAAGTCGTCTTTTCCTGTGCTCACCTGAACCGTTATAACTCGTTCGAACTCATGCTGTCGAATTCCTGTGACTCTACCGTTTCTGACGTGTTTTCTGAGAGCCATGCAGAAGGCGGTGGGCCTTTTTGGTTTTTCCAAGGCGTATGAAGTTAGGTGAAGTCGCTTTCCAGACCCTATGAGTAGATGAAGAGATGGTTGACTTGGTTGACGAAGCTTTAAAAGCAGAGTAGTGGGATTAATTTGGTAAATGTTATCGATACGAGCACCCTTAATAGTTCGGTCAAGTTCAGGAGTAAGCGCAGCAATGTCGAAACTTGTCATCTCTTCCTTCAGTGTGGTTCCCTCTAAGAAGGTGAGAAAATGAAGCCTTTAAGCGTTGTTTATTCAATCAGAGTGTGCTTAGGCATTGTTGCAGCTGTAATGTGTGTTCTTCTGAGACTTGACGATCTTCTAACCGGTGTTTCACTTGGACTCTTTTTTTATCTTCTTACATATTATGTTCTTAAGCATTTTTTCGTTGCCAAGGTGGAAAAACCGTCTAAGATAATGACTATGGGGATAGGTGCCTATTTCCTTACGTTTGCTGTTGCATTTGGTTTGTTGTTTACACTTATGATTCCTACAGCTGTTTTCACGTACTCAGTCATAGATCAAACAGTAACCTTTGATGCGACGGGAAGCTATGATCTATTTAGTGGCATCGAGAGCTTCGTTTGGGATTTCGGAGACGAAAATATAACCACAACAACCGACTCGTCAATGACCCACACATACACGGCTTCTGGCAATTATTCAGCTATCTTAACTGTTAAAGACAACGAAGGATATTCAAGTACCCTGCAAAAAGTCGTCACAGTTGCTAACAGCACTGAAACCTAAGAAAATAAAAAGGCGCACCGTTATGCGAGTTTCGTCTGTACAATTCTTTTGAGCTTATCACTTGTCTCAGATTTAATCTGTTTGGGCTTGATTTTAGCTGCCTCTTCAGGTTTTTTCTTTTTTTGCTGCTTAGATTTCACATTTTTTGTGGCCTTAACTTCCGTAGGCTTCTCAAGTTTTGTTAGTACGTGCATGTAGTTAGCCCAAGCTGAGAAGAAGCCGCGATCATAATCAGCGTGAAGCTTGTTCTTAGTGTGTTTTAAGAATTCGCGTCGATAATTTTTCAGCTCATCTGGATTGTTGAAATCGTTGTTTGAAAGAAAAGCATATCGGTCGTTGTTCGATTTCTTGGCTAAGAATATGCCGTGGAGCGCCTGAAAATATCCGCTGTTCCACTCGGTTTTCTGTATTCTCTGTTTTAGTCGTTCAAGTATTCGTTCTGCCTCGACATACCGTCTCTTTGTTACAAGTTGAAAGAATCGTGTCACGAAGGCTGATGGGATAGGCATTTTATCTTTGTCTCGGCTTATCTTCCTGGGCTACGTCTTCTACTCCGTTTTCAGTGATTTTGAACACTCTCTCGCCCTCGGGTAGGTAAGGGCTTGAAACGAGGCGTGCGATTCTTACGGGTCCGCGTGCAGACTTGCGAAGGTATAAGCGGGTGTGGCTTGTATGTGCAACGATGTGACCGCCGATGGGATGTGTGGCGTCGCCGAAGAAAACGTCTGGTTTAGCCATCACCTGATTTGTTACAACTGCGGCGGCGTTGAAGGCTCGGGCTAATCGTATTAGTTTGTGCATGTGTTTGTTGAGTTTCTGTTGTCTCTCTGCTAGCATTCCTCTGCCGAGGTATTCGCTTCGGAAGTGGGAGGTTAGGGAGTCTATGATTATTAGGCGGATGCCGTTTTCTTTTATTATTTTATCTGCGTTGTCGAGTAGGAACATTTGGTGGTCTGATGTGTATGCTTCGGCGAATATGATATTTTTGGCTACTTCTTCAGGGTTTAAACCTAGATGTTGTGCCATTTGGACGATGCGTTCGGTTCTGAAGGTGTTTTCTGTGTCGATGTATAGGGCTCCGGTGTTTAGTCCTCCTTTTTCATGGGGTAGCTGTACGTTTACGCATAGTTGGTGGCACATTTGGCTTTTGCCGCTTCCGTATTCTCCGTAGAATTCTGTGATTGTCTGTGTTTCGATTCCGCCTCCTACAAGTTCGTTCATTGTGTTGCTTCCTGTTGTTAGTCTTAGGACGTTTTGGCGCATTTTTAGTAGTTCGTCTGCTCGGATGAAAGAGACGGTGAGAGTTGATCTTGCTGTGCGGATGACTTCTAAGGCTTTTTTTTCGCCTATGCCTGCGGATTGTAGTTCTCGTGCTGCTGCTGTGCTTAGGGATTCGACTGTGTGGAAGCCTAGTTCGTGTAGTTTTTGTGCTGTTGCTGGTCCGATGCCTGGTAGGTCTTCGAGGTATTCGTATTTCTTTTTTTGTTGGGGTTCTTCGGTCATTTTGGTTCCTCGGTTGAGGGTTTGAGAGGAAGTTGGGTTATGGTCTATTTAAGTTAGTTGAAGGAACAGATAAAAGGTTCTGTGGGAGTGTTGGCTGAAACTAATGGTAGTCTTTGTGGATACGTGGTTTTGTTGGTTTGTTTTGGGTATTTTGTTAAGTTGCTTGCGTATGTATCTCTCTTATAGACCCCCCTATAATTTTTTTGTTCTTAACAGAGCTTGTTTCTGGTTGTTTTTTGGGAAATAAGCTTAAAAATGGTTTACTCCACGTATAAAAATGTATTTAAGTGTAGGGAAATGTATGGAATTGTACGGAAGTGTACGGAAAAGGTGGAAAAAGGTGGAAATTGACGTTGCCTATATCAGAAAACACGTGGATTCATGCGAAGCTGCTGAGTGAGAATCGTGTTCAAATTCCTGTTCTCGTGAGGTGGAAGTTTAAGCTGGAGCCTGGTGAAGTTTTGAAGGTGAAAGTCTCGCCTATGCGGTCACACGAGTCTGAAACATTCTTTGCTAGGTTGCAGAAGGGAGGGCGAATAACTGTTCCTACGCAAGTAGCCATATTTCTGGAGCTTAAGCCTGGAGATGTTATGGAGGTTGGGCTCCTCGCGGAGAAGCCGGCGGAAAAATGATTGGAAGGGATTAGCCTAGTCTAGTCTTTCATTCGTCTTTTGAGGGTTTTGTCTTTCGTCATAAATTTGACTGATCAATCCTGTATGTAATATCTTGAAAAAGACGTGAAAACTTGTCTGTTTATTTGCCCGAAGTTGAATACTGTTACTTAGCGCGTGCGCTACTCTGATCCTCTTGTTATACGTTTTTGTTTCATTTGGAAGAGTAGGGCAACTCCTATTAACGCAAGTGCTATGCCTACTATTTGCGGGTTTTCGAGGTTTTCTCCTATGAAGATTGTGGAGAATAGTGCTGCTGACAGTGGTTCTATTACTGAAAGTATGCTTCCTTTTGAGGCTTTAACATATTTTAACGCGTAGGAGTACAGTAGATAGGCTAGAAGAGAAGGAATCCAAGCTATCGTGAAGATTAGTAACCAAAGTTGCAGAGGGAAGTTGATTATTTGTGGAATGGAAAGGGAAATCACCGGCGTTAGGGTTAACACTCCTATTCCGTCGCCATAAAGGGTTAGTGTCCAGCTGGTGTATCTATTTCTGAGTTTTTTGGTCATCATGAAGTATAGGGTGAAGAGGAGACTTGAAAGTAGCCCAAAGATTATTCCTATAAGGTTGACTTTTAATGAGGATGAGTCATATACCTTTGCAACGAGTGCAGCGCCTGAAAATGTCAGAATGATAGCCAGCAATTCTCTTGAGGTAATTTTCTCCTTCAGAAAGAGAGAAGCTGAAATGGTTACAAAAACAGGGTATGTGTAAAAAAGTATTGCCGCCACCGTGACAGTTGTAAGATCCACAGTGTAAAAATAGGATATTCTTTGAAGAGCCGTGGCGAAGACGCCGAAAATCAAGAAGAGAAGTGCATCAGTTTTCTTGACTTTAAATGAATCTTTGCTGAATATAGCCAGAACAGCCGATAATGTTGCGAAACTGATGACGAGTCTCAAGGCAATCAAGGTTTCTGGAAGAACCCCGTGTTCAAAAGATAACTTCGCAAGAATCCCCAGCGTACCCCATAAAATTGATGCTACAGTAATTAGCACGTAACCCTGCATCTCTTTCATGTTTTCAAAACCTGTCACAGCACATTTAATTCTTATCCAACCAACCAACGACGGACGACGGGGGACAACGACGACCAATGGCTAATGGACAACCAGTTATAGGCTTCCAGAAAGACGGTTAAAAACCTTATACTGGATTCAGCATGCACCTAATGCATGCATGCATCTAGTTAAAGCGAGAGTTTCTTTAGCGTGTGTTTTCAAGGGTGAGCCTCCATAATGTTGAGCATTTCCAAAGGTCATTTTATGCGCACGCGCATAATTTTGTTTCGGGTGTTTCTTGCGTGCATGCCTCTTCTAAACGATATTGAGCGGTTGCGCGCGCGGGAAGAGAATTTTTTCCCAGCCTAGCAAAAGAAGCTAAGGAAAAGCTCGGAGAAATTGCCAAAATAGAAAAGATAGACTAGGGCTTCCTTGAAAAGAGGAGAAAAAGATTTGTGTTGCATATGTGCAATGGAACTTCAAGATTGCACTTAAAGTATTAGCTCACTCAAATCGTACGTAGCTACACATACAACTGAGTCGGCGCCTCCATAGTAAATAAAGAGTTGATCGTCCATCAGAATCGCTCCGCAGCTAAAGACAACATTGGGCACTCTTCCGAATCGCTCATAGTCTGTGGTGGGCTCCAAAATCGGCGTTTCAGAACGGTACACCACTCTTTCGGGGTCGCCCTTATCAAGAAGGAGAACACCAAGCCGATATACTCTCTCAAAGCTAGCGCCGTGATATATGAATAGCCAACCTTCGCCTATCTCTATTGGTGGGCTGGCGGCCCCTACTTTCCAACAGTCCCACTTTCCCATCCTAGGTCCTATTATTGCCTTTATGTGAGACCAATGCTGGAGATCATCAGAGTATGCTACACAAATGTCTGGATCTATACGATGGAACATAACATAACGACCGCCAATTTTGCGAGGGAGAATCACGGCATCTTTATTTCGAACACCCGCAAATGGCGTCCATCTTTCTCTCCAATTCCACCGCTTGTTAGTAAAATCGTCGATTGCAATGGATGTCAAAGCGATCTGATGCGCATTTGAAATACGATCACGCAATGCTGTATAGGTCACAATGATCTGTTCACCCAGCAAAGTTAGTCGAGGGTCCTCACAACCATCTTTTTCGATATGGTTTGCTGGCTCAAAAACAGCAGACGATAGTCGTTCTTCAATATGAAGACCATCCAATGAAGAAGCATAGCCAAGTCGAGAAACCCCATCATTGCCAACAGCACGATACAGAATGTGGACTCGCCCACCGACATAAAGAGCGGCAGCATTAAAAACTGCACGTGCCTCCCACGCATGTTCTGATATTGGTTTAAGAATCGGGTTTCCTTGAAATCTCTTCATTAGAACTCTTCCTTAGGTTCATTCTAAAACCCACAATATTTTTCGCTTATGAAGCGAAACTATAGATTTGAGAGCTTTAGTTGCGTGCATGCCTTGCTTTTCAACTCTTGACTGTCGGCATTCCGACGAGTTCATCCAAGATTCTCCTTAATGTCAACATTCCTACCAAGAATCCTTTTTTGTCCACTACTGGAAGATGTCGTATGTGACGTAAGATCATAAGCCTCTTAGCCTGCGCAAATGAAGCGTCTTCACTTATTGTTATGACATTTTTTGACATGACATTTCTTAGGTGCTTGTTTAGAGGAATCTTACTGACCACGCTTCTGAGGGCATCTCGTTCTGTAAATATTCCCTTACACTTTCTTTTATCGTCGGTTATCACCAGTGCCCCGATATGTTTTTTGTAAAGAATTCTAATAGCATCTTCAATTGTCGTCTCCGCTCTTGTTGTTATTATATTCTCTATCTTTAGATCTCGAACCTTCAACTTCCACGAACCACCACAATCAGTCTTTCAGGTTCTTCACATATAGTTATACATTGTATGACTAAATATTTTGGGTCAGGTTGCATGCATATATCACCCGAGTGGGGGAGGTTCAAATCTCTCCCAGCACACTTTAGAATGCACCCGCTTTGAAACAGATCATTCTATTGATGGCAACTTTAATCTGATCCTTCTTGAGAAGTCTTGTTGTATGGACAATTTCGTTGAAAACCTGATTTCAGTTTCGAGTGCACCTATTGCAAAACTCGTTGGCAAGAAATACTATGACCTTGATGGCACTCTCAAAGTGATGAAAAAGGTATTTCGAGAATCAGTTGTTGATGGTTTTGAGCTGCAGCTTCAGCCAGAATGGGATAGTGAGAATCCACCATTGACTGATACGCAATTTGCTGACTGGACAAAGACTCCTAAATATACAGTTGACGATATCTTGAGGATCTTCAAGAAGCAAAGTCTGCCAATTCTATCAGTACATGCTAGTAGAGACATTGGCTCGTATCTATGTTCAAGTCGAAAGCAAGACAATGAGAAAGGAAGACAGCTAATTCATGATTCGCTGTATTTAGCGAATGATTTGGGAGCACATGTTTGTGTATTCCATCTGTGGGATACTTGGAAGACGAAAATCAATTGGCAAAAACTGAAGAAGGACTTGCTGGACATGATACATCCATTTGCCAAGGTTAAGGCTTCAGTTGAAAACATCCCAACTCATGTGAAGGGATATACACCTTTTTTATTAGTCAAGCATTTTGACCACATAACACTTGATGTAAAGTGGTCTTCTTTGTACAATGAGTTGGATAGGTTTGAATCGATAGTTGACAAGATTGCAAATGTTCATATGCGTGGGAGATTAAGAGGGGACAGATGGTTTCTAAACAGTTCAAGTTTTGGTTTCTATGAGGTTTTGGATTTGATCAGAAAAAGATGGAAGTATCCAGGGCTACTAACAATTGAACCTGAAGGAGAAAGGAATATTTCACTTTTCAACAGCTTTGTGAAGGCTATGAAGTCCTTAAGGACACAATCTGACTAATAGCATGCGCACAAAATAGCGAGATTGAGTCGTATCTCCACCGTGTACGCGCTTTGCACGGGCAAGTCCCTTTAAAATTTTATTTCGTTCTCATTTTTCGCAGTTACAAACCATCCGCCTAAAACTTGGTTGTGGTGTCCAATGATCTGTTCTGCTGTTAGATTGGAAGAATCCCAGGTACTATGTGCATCTTTCACTAAGACCACGTCATATCCCAAGCTGTAGGCTCGACGGCAGGTTGTATCTATGCAATACTCCGTTTGCAGACCAGCAATGACCAGCTTCTCTATCCCTTTGGATTTGAGTCTTTGGTGCAAGGTTGTTTTGTGAAAGGCGTCAGGAGTCTCTTTCTCAATCACTACGTCTCCTTCTTTTGGAACAATGGTGGGATGGATTTCCCATCCTGGAGTCCTGATTTCGTCTGGGTCACCTTTGCTTCCTTTATTCTGTACGTAAAATATCGGAACGCCTTCATCACGTGCTTTGCCTATCACACGCTGAACCTTAGACAGAAGTTTTTCTCTGTCATAAACTGGGTCTGGGCCTTGGAAATTTCCCAACTGCATGTCAATAACTAATAAAGCTGTGTTGACCATCTTCATCACGCTTGATTCTTATCTACAGGCAACAAACTGAAAAGGATTATTGCAGATTCACATAAAAATGAGGATTTTCGGGGAGTAATTTCGGGAGATATCTCCTTTTGGGCGAGGTTCAAATCTCTCCTGACCCATTTGCATGCATGCAAATTGAACAATGTTGTTTTTAGTGGTTTAAAATGTTAAGCTCATGTTGTCTGAATGTAGCAACCACTGAAATCAATGCATGCATGCACTGTTTACTCGATTTCGATAATATCTATACTTAGTCGTTTCTGACACTACCTACCTTCCTATTCCAGTAATATCCAACCTATACCTTCAGGTGTATCCTGAATCGGGTATACAGTTTTAAACCCTCTTTTAGAAGGCTATAATCGGTTGTCCTTGTCCCCGTTGGTTAGCCCGTCGTCCATTGGCCGTCGTCCGTTGTTTGTCCCCGTTGGTTGGATTTAATTCTTATTG
>JAOUJL010000143.1 GCA_029883255.1 Candidatus Bathyarchaeota archaeon
GAACTGATTCTTTCAGTTTTTCTCCTTTTCTCAGCTCTTTTGATGTGGGAATTAGAAAGTTGTTTCTTCTCAGATACGTGTACATCATGGATTTTATCCATTCGCTTACACGTCTGTTAGAATAAGCCTCGGGAACCGGTAGGTTTGCTATTCTTGCCAGCATAAACGTGAGGTAGTATCGTTCACGGTCAATTTTTTCGTGTATGCCCAGAATTTCCGGGTTAATCTGCGGTATCGGGTGATAGCACAAGTCGAAAAACTCTTTCAGCTGAGCATATTTTAGCGGGTCAGCTTTCTTCACTTCAGCAAATGCTCTGTCAAATTTCTCTTTCTCCTTCTCAGGAGCATTTGAGACAATTTCGAAATGATTTCCCTGTAAGGTGTATTGCGAACCAAAAACCAGTCCGTTATCATAAATGTATCCTCGGTTGAACTCTATTTCGTTCTCCCAAATATTCTCAAACATTTTGCTGAATTTTTGAATATGGTCTGGGTTTTTGATTTCAACTTTGGCTATTGTTCTCATTTTGTCGGTAAACAATTCTCTTTTTTCAATCGTTGAGACTTTTCCTAAGATTCGGTCAACAGTGTATTCGTCTTTTTCGCTAAGCGGGTAGGGTATGAAAAAATAAGGTTTGTATTCGCTGTCCCCAACCTCTATTATCTCTTCAGCTGAAGCGTCATAAAACTTCAGTTTCACTATACTACGATCAGTTTCAGCGTTTATCAGATACCAAATGCCCAATTTTTTTCCTTCTCTAGCCCAACAGCCTCTACGATAAATGACTGCTTTTTCATAGATAATTCTTTTCCGCCACTAACCGTAGGTGGAAAATAGCTCCGAATCATTAACAGAAAACAATGTTTGTAGTCATTAAGTGCGTTTCATAGAGTGAATTCATAACGCATAATATAAGGCAACGCCCATGCCTTATTGACGAAAAATGGAGAAGACAAAGCTAAACTGGCTGCTATTCTTTCACAGTTTAGGACTAGGCTGCCTCAGCAGCTCGATATTCCTTCAGATTCTAGTATTCAAGGACATAATTCAACAAGGCTACTTCATAGCCAAAGAGCAGAATCAACTCATACTCTCGTTGGAGGTTTTTCTCTCGGTCTTTGCTGTAGTTTATTTTGTTTATATATATCAACGATACGTCCGATCATTGAAATAATCTTTTACAACAAGATTCTCGGATTTCGCCTTCAGATGACTGCTGAACATTCAAAACATTACAGAAATGTTAAATATTTTCTATTAAACAACATAAACGCATTGCAACGGGTTTTAAGAGGTGGAAACGTGAATTTCAAGAAGAGTATATCCCTGTTCCTTCTGTTGTCAGTGTTTGCATTAACTGTAACCTCCGGTACTGTTGGGCAGTCTACTCAGGAAGAAACACGAACTGTTTACTACCACGGAGAAGAACAAGGAGGGCTTATGGTTAAAGTTGAAGCTCCATATCAGGCTTATCCAGATGAGAAGATAAACCTCACTGTAGAAGTTAGAGCCTGTACTCAACGCATTTACGTTTTGTATATGCGTTTAAACATCTCTGGGCTTATAAACGAAAGAAATGAAACTTTGCTTGGAAGCATTGCGATTTCGGATCTTGAACAGTTTGACCTCGTTTTTAACAAGACATATCAATATTCCTACGAAATACTGATACCTGCGGAGATCTCTCCAGGTCCAACCTACGGTAGCATATGTTATGAATGGACCTGCTGGGATGTGCCGACAGAAATATCTCCTTCTGGTTTCCCAGTGACATACGTAAAGAACAGGGAATATGAAGAACTTCGCAATGATTATCAAGTATTGAATTCAACATACTGGTCGTTACAAGAGAATTACACGAAGCTAGAATCACATTATTCAGGCGAGTTGGGAAGCACGAGAAACATGATGTATGTGTTGATCGTAACAACGGTAGTCTCCGTGGTTTCGATCTTCATTTTAATAAGAAGCCCTAGGAAGTGGTGATAAACCCCAATTAATTCATGGGGTAATAGTCAAAGAAAAACAAGCGAGTTACATTTGGATTTTTTTCTCAATTTCCGCAATTTCCTCTGGTGAGGGCTGCCTAGGATAATTGTAGATTGGGCCACCTGGTCTCTCGTTGTAGTAGGGTCTGTTGCAGTTGGGACAGCCAGAGGTTACAAACGGACTGCCTGTTCTAATTACGCGCCGCAATAGTTCTTTGGAAATGCCGAAGTCAACAATAGGGCCGTCTTCACCGAAACTCATACTTTCATATCGTGTTTTTCCATGAGTTATGAGGTAGTGGGCAAGCTGGATTCTTCTGTAACATCTGAGAGACAGCTGAGGATGGTTTTCTAAGGCCGTTCCTGGGATGGAAGTGAAAGAAAACAAGCTTGGATATGCGCCTAAATCTACGCACCACTGAATCGTCTGGACCATTTCTCTTTCCTCTTCTCCGAGACCTACAATGAGATGGGTGCTAACAAAGCCTCTTCCAAAAATCTGCACTGCTTCTTCCAACGCTTCGCGCTGTTTTTTCCACACGTATGATCCGCCAGCCAGCTGCCCTTTAACTCTGTCAAAAATCTCCTCTGTAGCAGCATCCAAGGCAATGCTAATTCGATCGATACCATCTTCACGCAGCCTTTCCATTTTTCCCCGATTTATGGGTTGACAAGAGACCGAGATAGGCACGTTTACACGTGACAAAATCTCCGTGGTAAGATTCAAAATGTCGTCAAAGACTGTTGGATAATTTAACGTTTGAATACAAACTCGCTTTGTTGAGCCCGTTTTCACGGCGTATCCTATTTTGGAGATTACCCGCTCGGTTGGAAACGGAGGCCAAGTTACTCTGGAAAGCATATCTGCTCTACCTTTACTCATCCTCGCTTGGGGACAGAAGCCGCAGTTGGCGGAGCATTTTTCAGGTCGATACGTGAGCAAGTACGTAGTTTTTGGTTCAGCATCCATAATACCCTTTGTTAGGCCCAGCACGATGGCGGAGCCGATTGAAACCCGGATTTTTTCGGGTAAGCTTCCCCTATGCATTGTATGACCTCAATGATTCCAAATCTATAAACTAATAACGAAGCCTCTTAACACTTATCTCTCTGAGAGAGATGAAGAAATAGGCGTATTTACATCTTTATTTGGAACTCTATTAGACGCCCAGAGGTAGAAGCTCGATGACCAACCACAAGATCGGCGACAACAATGATTTGGCTCATGCTAATGATAAAGAGTTTAGAAAGGCACTAACCACGGCTCGAAGCATCAGTTGGAAAAACTTCGGAAAAAGGATTAGATTCTACGCTCCAAGTTTCACTCACTACAAAACCAGCTACTTCTCCTCGGTCTCCGATGCGTTTCCAACGATTTCGATTACAGGATTTTTTTGCGCCTTAAAATGCAAACACTGCGGCGGAAAAGTTCTGAACACAATGATTTCGGCTCCTACTCCTGAGGAGCTCGTTAACGTTTGCGTAAGCCTCAAGGAGAAGGGAGCTTTTGGCTGTCTGATAAGTGGTGGATGTTTGCCAGACGGTTCTATTCCATTTAACAAGTTTATTGACGCAATAGCCAAGATCAAACGGGACACCGGATTGACGGTTATAGTGCACACAGGCGTCATTGACCTCTCCACGGCGAGAAAATTGAGAAAGGCTGGGATAGACGCGGCACTGATCGACGTAATTGGTTCAGGCGAAACGATACGTGAAATATACCAACTGAACGTCAAGGTTGACGATTACAGGAGTTCTTTAGAGGCGTTACGTGAAGTGGGCATTCCAACCGTACCCCATGTGCTTGTCGGGCTTCATTACGGCAAGATCAAAGGCGAGTTTCAAGCGCTCAAAATCATTTCAGAATATGCACCGTCAGCCGTTATCATAATTGCTTTAATGCCTGTACATGATACTCCTATGGAAAACGTGAATCCGCCTACACCAGAAGACATAGCGAAGGTGCTGATGACAGCTAGGCTTATGATGCCTAAAACTCCCATAGTCCTCGGATGCATGAGACCGAAAGGTGAACATAGAATCAGAACGGACGCGCTTGCCGTAGAGGCTGGAGTCAATGCAATAGCGTTTCCAACCGAGGAAGCCATTCATTTGGCAGAATCCATGGGTCTGGAAATTGCGTTTTCATCTTTGTGTTGCTCACAAGTCTTTGATGATATCAAAAGGGAAGCATCAGCTGAAGTTTAGAAGTTGCCCGCGATTCTTTTGCCTAACCAACCAACAGCGTTCCTATTTTCTGAGAGAGTATACTAACGTGCTGATGAGTTGGTCTTTCAAGATCTTGTAGTGGG
>JAOUJL010000144.1 GCA_029883255.1 Candidatus Bathyarchaeota archaeon
AGGCAGCAGGTCAAGTAAACGGCCTATCCGTCATGAGCCTAGGAGACTTTGCCTTCGGAAGGCCATCTCGCGTTACTGCCAGTATAGGCTTAGGTCGGGAGGGGGTCATTGACATTGAACGAGAGGCAAAATTGGGAGGACGCATCCATAGTAAAGGAGTTATGATTCTCAGTGGCTACTTGGCCGAGAAGTATGCCCAAGACAAGCCTCTAAGTTTGTCCGCCCGCCTTGTTTTTGAGCAGAGTTATGAGGAAGTGGAGGGGGACAGTGCCTCCAGCACTGAAGTCTATGCCGTCCTCTCTGCTCTTTCAGGGCTCCCTATTAAACAAGGGATCGCTGTGACAGGCTCAGTAAATCAAAAAGGTGAAGTGCAAGCTATCGGCGGAGTAAATCAAAAGATAGAAGGTTTCTTTGAGGTATGCAAGGCTCAAGGGCTTACAGGCCAACAAGGCGTAATTATCCCGGAAAGCAATATCCAAAACTTGATGCTTAGGGACGAAGTGGTGGATGCTGTCAAGGCAGGGAGTTTCCACATATACCCTGTGAAAACCATCGACGAAGGGATTGAGGTTCTCACTGGTGTCAAAGCTGGCCTTAGACAGTCTGACAGAACATTTGACGAGAAAACAGTGAATTACAGAGTAGATAAACGACTAAAAGAGATGGCGGATAAGCTGAGGGAATTCCCAGAGTTCATTGTAAGAGGAAGAGGAACAGAATAGAAATCTCACTTTCGCATATGTTTTGTGCACACTGACATGTATCACTGATAGATAGAACCCATTCCATGGGTGTCATCAACTGATAATTTGTGCACATAGTCACAACTGGTCGGATTCTGCTTGGCTCAGAGCCGATTTTGCAATTATCAGCTTTCGATATAGAGCTTCTACTTTCGAAGCATCCTTGCTAGCCACAGCTTTAAGCAGGTCACCTTCTATTTCGGCGACTTCGAGACGCTTGTAATAATCCAACGACTCTTTGAAGTGTGCCAGAACGATTTGTGCAGTTAGAATAGGATGGTTATTAGTAACATTTGCCTCCGCGTAGCGTGTGCCATGTTCTAGTTCGACTTCTAGCCCCTGCCGGAAATCCTCAACGGATATTTCAATTTCTCCAGCATTCAGTTCTGCCAATATGACGCGAGCTTCCTCAGGAAGTACCTGAAGTTTTTCCAATGTGGTCCAATCTCTGATATTCAATTCCTTGCAGATCCTCTTGACCTCTTCCACAGTAACGTATTCAGGAAGTTTCATGTTAGTCCCTTTCTAAGAATCGGCTATAGTATCTAAAAGAGTTTTTCCAAAATTCAAATCTTTCTGGCTAGTAGCACGTGCTAACTGTCTTCAATAAACGTTTTTTTGATCCAATCCTTAATCTCATCTCTTACCTGCCTAACTTCTGTCAACACTTCATCTTCAGTACCCTTAAGCTCCGCTGGGTCCTTAAATCCTTTATGAAGGAAGATTTCGCCTCCCGGAAAGAAGGGACATGCCTCTTTTGCATAATCACATACTGTAACAACATAGTCAAAGTTTTTTCCACGAAACTCCTCGATGCTTTTTGGGTATTGTTTCAAAATATCTATGCCTATTTCCATCATCACCTTAACAGCGTAAGGATTAACCTTAGTGGGTTCTAGTCCAGCACTATAAGCTTCATATCTGTCTCCATAAAGAGCATTCAATAATCCCTCTGCCATTTGGGAGCGGGCAGAATTATGAGTACAAATGAATAACACTTTTTTCTTCATTAGATCACGCAATAGGATTCTAATGAGCTATCTTGGTTTAACAACTACGTCCTAAGTAGGCAAAAAAAGAGAGGGTAGTGTGGAAAATGTTTTCACTGAGCTGTCAGACTCTATTTTGATTTCCAAAGCCCGTGGATGCTGCAGTATTCTCTTGCCTCTAATTTCCTAGCTGCGATTTCAAACTCTGCTTCTGGCTTGTCTCCTGGTTTTAATAATTTCCTGCAAGTTTTGCCGTCGGCAATTATTTCTATCCACTCAATGTAATGCTTCTGCTCCATGGGATGCGGAACACTGCCAACCTTAACCTTCACTTTGTTCCCGATCTTTTCTATTACTGGAACATGTTTTTCCAAGCCAACGTCTGCGGTTTTCTCTGTAAGCAGTTCCATCGGCTGACCGCAACAGACGAGTTGTCCTACTCCGGTGTGTATGACTTCGACGATGTTGCCGCAGATGTTGCATTTGTAAATTTGTTTCAGTTTGGTCATTCGATTATCTCCTCAACTTCTTCTTTACCTTTTTCTAACTCTTCAACTTGTTCCTTATCTTCTCTTAGCAGCAAGGTTTGAAACTCTCCCACATGCGTTTTCTCTTCTTTAGCCACATCAAGCAGAATCTTTTTGATATCTTCGTTATTCGTCACGGCTGCCAGTTGTTCATACAGGCTTATTGCGTCCAGTTCAGCTATCACTGCAACTCTTAGTATTTCACGGTCCAGATACTTCTTCGAAACTTTCTCTAACTGTATAGGTATTTGAGATAACATATTCTCAAAACACCTTCTTGAATACTATGTTCACAACTATTTATTATTCGTTTTGTTAAACATAAGAGTAAGTCTCAAACATGACAGGACATACGTCAGCACATACTCCCTCGCCACTGCATTTGTCAAGTCAACCTTAACATCTGACATCTTCATCTTGCCTCCATCAACCCTGAGTGTATCATCCTCCGGGAGCCCCGTGGAATGGAACGTTTTTCCAGAGAACTTCCCACCAGTCTTCCTCGGTTATAGTTTCTCCTTGAACGAGAATGTCTAAGACTTCCTTTAGAAGTTGATGATGTCTTTTCTCATCCAGCAATATTGCACTTAAGAGAAGTTTGACATTGTTGTTTTCAATGCTAGGTAGTACCTTGCTGATTTTTTCAATGAGCTCTGCTTCCATGCGCACGTGCTTTCCCACGAGTTCTCTTTGTTTGTCCAGACTCTCTTGTGTGAGAGCAGGGAGAACACGCGTTAGCAGACTAATGGCTGCACCGTACATTTTTGCATGTTTTAGAGAATCTAAGGATATTCCTTCCAGAACTCCCTTAACAGCTGGATTTCCTATTTCCCCTAAGGCTCCATTTACCGAATTCACAATCTCATTTTCAATGTTAACCTGCTTCTTAAGAAAACCTACCAATTCATCCTTCGAAATCAAACACTCACCTCCTTTTCAGTTTGTTAGGTTATGTTTCTTATGTTTGTTTAAGATTTCATCAGCTAATCTGTCTAACGCCCTAAAATCTTGTTCTTTTGGAAACCCTTTTATGATAACGGGTTCAAGCAATTCAACGTTTAGGTTGGATAGCATCCGCATGATTTGTTCCATCATCTTGCCACCCCATCCATAAGATCCGATTATTGATGCAAACTTCAGTTTCGGCCTCAAAGCATTTGTAAGATAAACCGCATAAACAACATTTGGGTGAGGACCAACTAAGACTGTGGGTGATCCTATCACAATTGTAGCGGCGTCCACTAATGCCATTGCCAATTTTCCAATATCTGTTTTACCCAGATTGAATTGTTTCACGGTTACATCTCTTTCAACTAAAGCAGCAACAAAATATTCCACCATCTTCTTAGTGCTGCCATGCATTGAGACGTAGGCCAATACAACGATGTTTTTAGGCTGAGCGTAAACCCAATCTTTGTACGCTTCAAGTATCAAACTTGACTTATCATATAGTGGACCATGGCTTGGCGCTATCACATCTATTTGCAGATCTTCTATTTTCTCTAGATTCTTCTGAATTATCATTTTAAATGGCATCATGATTTCTGCATAGTATCTCTTAGCCGCCTCGTAAACTGTTGCTTCATCGGTTACGTAGAAATCAGATGTTGCAAGATGAGAACCGAAAAAATCGCAGGTGAAGAGTATCTTGTCTTCCCTTAAATAGGTGAGCATTGTCTCTGGCCAATGAACCCAAGGGGCATGGATAAACTCCAAGGTTTTATCCCCCAACGAGAGGGTTTCCCCGTCTTCCACGGTTATAATTCTGCTTTCAGGAATCAGAAGCAAACCCATGAGCAGATTTTTACATTTAGGAGTTGCAACAACCATGGCATTTGGGTACAGCTTCAATATTTGAGGTAATGCTCCTGAGTGGTCTTGCTCCGCATGATTTGCAATAATATAATCTATGTCTTTAACACCCACCTGATTTAGGTTATCTACTAGCACACTTGCCATAGTTGGGTCAACGGTATCTATCAAAGCCGTCTTTTCAGTACCCTTGATCAGATAGGCATTATAGCTTGTCCCATCAGGAAGCGGA
>JAOUJL010000018.1 GCA_029883255.1 Candidatus Bathyarchaeota archaeon
GGTGAGGATAGATTCGTCAAGGCTATGTTGATGAAAAGTTGGCTTATAGCTGTCCCAATTGCAGGCTTTATGACAGTATTTGCTTCAATATTGGGATCGCAAACCGACACTATTTCCTTGCTGATTACTACAGGATTAATGATGTTAATTGCCGCAGCGAACGTGGTTTTCGTTCTGGGCCTTTTCCTTCTGAATCCAGCCTTCTCTTTGAAATCAGTTAGGCTTGGATTGAACGTCTTCATAACGATTCTTGTCTCAGTCGTCCTATTTGCAGTCTCTATGTTCATTTTGATGGCGGGACATTTAGATCCATTTGATGGCATCTTATATGTACAGATATTGCAAGTCGTATTGAGCTGGTGTCTCGGAGGTGTCTTTCTGTACATTGGAAAAAGAAAACTGCATAGAATGGAATAGAACGTGTTCAAAAGCACCAGACTTATAACATTGAACCTTCCATCCCTTCGAACACACTCGGATGCGAATGCAAAATAAGCAACAAACGTAATGTTGTGTTGTGTCTTGACTCTGAACTAGTAGAAAAGACACGTGAACTAGGCCTTAATCTTTCAAAAACTTTTGAGAACCACTTGAAACACTTGATTAACCATTTTCAAAACGTGAATATGATAAATAACGTCGGAGACTCAATGATTGGTAGCCCGGGAGAGATTCGAACTCTCATGTCTAGCGTCTTGTTATTAGGAATTAACAGAAACATGTATTCGACTTTCCGAGTTTAAACCCGAGTGTGGATCTAGGCTAGGGCGCCATCACTTTTCAAGTTAACGGTTCCAGAAGGCATATGAGAAGGTTTCGGTTAATAATTTCATGATAAAGGTTGAAGCTTTCTTGTCGGCGGAAAGGTAAAGGTTCTCCAAGCGTCTGGTTACGTGATGTTTTAAAAAACTCGAGTTTTGCGTCGGATGTAAATTACGATGAAGATTTCATCGTTGCTAAGGCTTCGAAGAGTGGCTTATGCGTGGCATGCAAAGGTTCGAAACTTCTCTGCGGCAAAACCCGATGTCCAATAATCGTTAAAGTCAACTATTTCCTGAAGAGTGTACCATTAATGCAGAGCGAAGACATCGCTGGAGCGTCACCTCCAAGCGTTTTTGTCGGGAGAATCGGTTACCCGTACGTTTATGCTGGACCATTGGTGCCACCCGTACAAGAAGACACAAGCCTTTACGATCTGCCAGAATTCTGGTTCGGAAAAACAATAGACGAGATAGTTGGTTTCCGTTCAATGCTTATCCGCGGCAAACACCACGTGCATGTCCGGAAATTCGAGGAAGCCGGAAAAATAATCGAGAAAACCCGAGAGTTGGCCTTGGCCGTCAAGCCCGTGGATGTCGAGTTAATGCTGAAAAGGAAGCCCCGGGGCTCCATAGTCCTGGATGATGCGGTTCAACCTTTTGGGCCTTCAGCGCCGATCCGAGACCTAAGGGTTGGCAATGCTCGCTGGGACCATCACATAGAAAGTGCCTATGAAGACACGGATTTAAAGGCTGCCGAGGCTGTTCAGGAGCTTTACACTAAAGGAGTTTTAGTCACTAAAGTTCAGAGGGCCTTCAGTGTTGGTGCCTTTGGCTTAAAGAAGAATAGGAGGCTTGTGCCAACTCGCTGGAGCATAACAGCTGTGGACAGCATACTCTCAAAAGAACTGATTAAAAAGGTGAAGACGTTTCCAGAAATAAGCGAATATCGGGTTTATGAGTCCTGCTATCTAGACAACATCTTTGAGGTTCTGATGATTCCAAGGGCATGGAGCTACGAGATCATAGAAGCATGGTATCCCGGCACTGTTTGGAATCCCGATGGCGGAGGCGTTTTCTTGTATTCAGACTGGGAAAGCTATGATGGAAGAACAACCTATGCAGAGATAGGAGGATGCTACTATGCTGCACGGCTGGCAGTGTGCGAACAACTCGTAAAAGAGAGACGGCAAGCAACCCTAATCGTTTTGCGGGAAGCCAGACCAGGCTACATAATGCCAGTTGGTGTCTGGAATGTTAGAGAAAACGTTAGGAATGCCATGCGACAGAAACCCTTTACCTTTAACACTTTAGGAGAAGCCTTAAAATGGATCGCAAGTCGATTCCAGATCCCGCTGCAACAATGGATAATGCGAAGTGAACTTTTGAAAAACACCCTTTTCCAAAAGAGAATCACAGATTTTCTGCAGAGAGCATAGCCTGAGGAGCCGATAGTGTTATTTTTCCATTTTAAATATTATGATGCGAGAGAAAGCGATGCCATATTTTACTCCTAAACAACGCTTCAAGATAGCTCTCGGAGGCTTCATGTCATTAATGGGATTCATAATCTTAGCCCTCATAGTTCTTGTAATCACAGAGACGATAGATACTGAAAACATTTTACAACCCGGATTATTGGTTGATTTCATAGTAGTTATAGGAGTTTTGGATGTTCTCGCAGGAATTCTGTTGCTTCGCTTGAAATAACCTCTTAAACTTAGTCACTCGCTTCCCATTAAAAGAAAGCCGCCAACAATGTTTATTATACCTACAAAGACCCACAATACGAAACCTAAATATGCCGCTTCGGGCGACATCGTCATCCAGCCCACCTGACCGGTTACTGTTACGTAGGCCAAAAGACACAGAAGCAGAAATCCAGCCGCTAATAATGAAGCACTGAAGTATGTTCCAACTTTACGTGAAATTTTGAGAACACCGAACCTCTCCTCCTCCAAAGCTTTTTCCGTAGCCTTTTCAGCCTTTTTTTCAGGAGGAGTAACAGGTTTGGACGGGGCTCGTACCATGATCTCCTTTTTCTCTTTCTTCTTGGTCATGAAGAACGCCCACGAGATTGATTTCACCTAAAAGTGTAAAGTCTTTATTGTTAAACTTTCCTATACGTTGAATACTTTAATTTTCCATCTGTTCCTTTACCAGCTTCGTATCTTTTGCCGTGTCTTTACATGGCTCGTTCTTCGTTCGGTATGTTTCGAGCTTTGCTTAATCTAGAAACTATAGGTTTATATGGGAGCAATTTCGCAAGTTATAAATTACCCTTAGTTTTAAAATTATCGGATTGGATTACAAACGGTGGGAGAGCATGCTTCAAAAAGTCATAAAGTCTATTCTTCCGTTCTCTACTTTGTCTCAGAATCGTGTGGAACTGTTCCCAAAAGAGACTGAGAGGGCTGCGATTTTCTGTTTAGCTGAGCTGGAGAGGGCGAAGGGTGGGGGGCTTGTAATGAAGCAGCCTCCCGAAAAGTTGGTGTTTATTGCAGAGGTTTGCTATCCTTTTTGGCTGGTTACCCTAGACAAGATGGGTCTTCTTTTTGATGGATTAAGCACCACTTCACACCCGTTAACTTATTTGACTGTACCAGACGTGCAGGTTTTTCTTGATAGTGTGAATAGAAGTTCCCGGACACGTCAAGCTTACATGGCTTTTCTCTCAGAGAATCTTAACTACTTTCAACTTTCAGGTAACGAAGAGAGAAAAGTGATAGACGGGCTCATTACAGATCCAGAATTCCTTCACGAATTCACCTCGTATCTATCTAAAGCTACAACAATTAAAACATCCTTACCCGATATGGTGGTGGTTTCACCTACTCTAGACGAATCCTCAATTTTCTCCATTATAGAAGAGCTTCAGAGCTTAAAATCAAAATTTGCAGAAGAAGTTGACGCCCTTTACACGAGCATGAAGTTCATCAGCGCAAAAACTGGGAACTTTGTGAAGGTGACTCGTAACGAAATAAAGGAAATCGAAGAAAAGTTCAGTAAGGAAATTGAAGAATGCGATGCTTCCATCGCGGAAAAAGTTGATGAGATACGAAGAAATTATGATGAAAAGGTGACGAAATTCTCAAAAAAGGTTCAGAAAGAGCTTCTCAACTTGCGAAAAGGAAAAATCAAGCTTGAAAAAACAAATGAACAGCTGGTTGCTGAAATTGAACACTGCGAAGCAGAGACAAAAACTCATGCAATTAACAAGGATAGTATTGGTGAGCGCAAATGGAGGGAGGAGAGAGACAAACTCAAGAAACGACTCTCTGAAAACGAAGCAGAGATCAAAGAACTTGTCGAAAAAATAAAAGAAATCAAAGATGAAAAGAAAATAAAAATTTTCGAGCTAAAATCGGAATGCGACACCAAAATTAAGGAAGCTGCAAGGGATTTGGTGGAAATTGAGTCTTCACGAGACGCCAAAATCAGGACCCACGAGGAGGAAATGCAAAAGCTTGAAGAGCAAACTTCCAGCATAATTGGGCAAATCGACGAATTGGCGAAGCTGAGGGAAGCATCGATAGCTGAATTCGACAAGCTTGGCGTTCAGCAAAAACGGAAAAAACACAAACTAATTTACATGCCTTTCTACCTAGTATGCTTTCAGTTCAAATTAAGAAAGCGTTATGTGCATTTTCCACCGTCAATCGTTGACAGCATAAGTTTTTCAGTGAAATTCAAAGGAGCGTTGGGTAAGGCGAAAATTAAGCAGCTGCTTCAGCCACGTTCCAAAACAATAGTTTCGCTTCTGAACAAGTTCCCCCTTTTAATGCAGCAGAATGCCGTGTTTAACCGAGAAATGAATGAGGCTTGCGCAAAAGCTAACATACTGCGAACAAAAAACTTACGCGAATCAATTAGAAACGGACTGGAAAGAATCAGAGAGGAAGGCTGGTTTTCAGAGAAGGAATATGGATCTTTCAGCCAAATGTTAACGTGAAACATCTGCTCAGAAAAGCTTCTCAATTGCAACTTCCAGATCTACCTTTTCTAGGTTTAACGTGTTTGAGACAGCAACGTTGGTTTTGTTGGTAGGTAGTGGCATACTTATTCTTGGAGTGCTCACTAGCTACCTTTTGACTGAACAGGCTTGCTGGTTTTTTAGATCTTCTTCAGCACTTTTCTGCTCTCTAACAACTCTTGACGGCTTGGAGCTTCGCTTTTAAGTTCTTCTCCTTCACACTTTTGGGTAACATCTTGCGTCTGTCGCGCACACTTCTATTTCAACTCATCATGTTCATAAGCACAGGTCAACCTTCAGATGAGTCAAGTATCCTATCAAACCGTATAATGGAACAGAAACAATCTCAGTTATGTCTCCAATTGAGATTGGAAGATCCCCGAATGCAAAAAAGCTCAATGTAAAAAGAAAAATCAGGTATATTGCTAATGATTTGAAGTTATGGAAGTTTTCGGTTGTCTTCCATCTCAACCGTGTCCCCAGAAAAAAAGCCCCAATGAACAGTGGAGCAAACAGCAGAAGAGCATACTTCTTGTACCATGGCAAGTCTCCAGTTGTGTCTCGTGTATCATGATAAGTCTTCCTTCTAAAGATGGAAGGCAAGTCTGGAAGGAAATTGCTGTAGAAGAAAATCAATATGCCCAAAAACATAGAGTCCAGAGCATTCTCTCGGAAGAAATAGAGATCCGCACAAACATAAAGGAGGCTTGCTGGTAAAATTATCCATTTGAACACTTTAATCATAAGGTCAACATGCTGTAAAGTTTCACTCTTCATAGACCAAACGGCGAGTTTTGACCTAACCTTTCGATTTACGCTCTTGAAGTAGCGCAACACAGAGCCATAAAGGATGTCATACGTTAATCGCGACAAAAAGCCATAAAACCCTTTCACTTCTTGATAGTTTAGCCTTGGCTTCAAATATGGGTAAACCTTTTCCCGAACAGAATACCCGATGAAGGGTATCCACACAAGGAGCAAAATCTCAGTCATGGCAGTGACGTATAGTCCACCGTTCCAAGCGTAGTAAGGATTTGGAAGCTCCCCCTCTGACCCTTTGAACCATTCACAGTATCTACGGTATTCCTGAAGGGTGTAGTAAAAGGTGATTCCCCAGATTATTGTGGCTATCAAAAGCACTGTAAAAGCCAATTTAAACTTAGATGTTTCCATTCTTGTCCTCTCGCGTGCGTCTTGTTCTATTTCTACTCTTCACTCAGGGCTGAGCGGTGACACCTTCCAAAGTATTTAACTCTGGCTTAAATTTAACATTTTCATTTAAGCCACTTAACGCGTGCTCTTTTCAACCATGTGTAGTAGCGTTTAAGATGCCTGCTATGATGGAGATTGCACTGATAACGAGTATGACATAACCGGGCACATATGGAAAAATAGGTGATATGAAACCGGCTTCCGCTAAACAAGTAAGCAACGCTAGGGAAATGCCCATGCCTAAGACTGCTCCTCCCACAGCGATCTGTAGACGATGACGTCCCATCATTCTGAGGTAATACGTCATTAGGACTATCGCCGTTAGTCCAACTCCAGATATCAGTGCACCTACGGCGTTGATGTCCCCAAGGAACGTGGGAAATACCAAAAGTGCAACGGACATGATGACCCCGGCGATGGGCGTGAAAGGGTACAATGGGGTCTTGAATGGTCTTTCCATATACGGCTTTTTCTCTCTAAGCTTTAAAAGGGAAAGATTAACCAAAGCAAAAACTATGAGCGATGCGAAGCTTGCTGCGTATCCGAGGAACTCTATGGCTTCAATTGCGCTCAAAAGCACTACGAAAAGTGAACCAGTGGTGATTGCAACGTAAGGAGTTCCGAAACGTCGATGAATCGAGAGCAAAGCTTTAGGCAGGTATCCATCTCTGCTCATTCCACGGGCGATGCTTGATTGAACCGTTAAGGATGTGCTTAGAGCGGATAAGCATGCCACCATCCCAGCAATCGCAAACAAGACTCCACCGGCATCACCCATGATTTGTTCAGCCGCAAAGTTGAGAAACGGTGCCATTGGACGAGTCTCTTCCAGTGGAACGACACCCGCAGCTACGTAAGCAATACTAACGTAGATAGGTATTATTAATAATGCCGACAAAAGTATGCCTTTAGGGACATTTCTCCCCGGGTATTTTAGGAGAGCAGCACCTGCTACAAGGGCTCTCATCCCGAAAAACATGGGAAACATGTAGACGGTAGCTGCAAAAACCCCGGACATACCTTCGGGCAGATGTTTTGGAAGAACTTCTAACGGAGTTAGTCCACGCAATATTCCGCTAGCAATGAGAATGGCGAATATTGCTATGAAAACGACAACTATTGTAGCTCCGAGTTTTTTCACTCCTTTAATGTCTGATGCCGCGAGAACCAAGACCACTATTACAGCGATTAATGGCGTTTGAGTTGAAACAAAACTTTCAACAGTGGGCGCGACAACCGAAAAAAGATATGCGAGTTGCTGAGTGAAAACCACGGCGGCCAGTGCTGCTGCGAATACGCTGGCGAGCCATCTGAAACAGCCGGATATGAAGGCGATGAATCCGCCGTAAGCAGTCTTTATGTAAGTGTATTCACCGCCCACTTTAGGCATGGCTGCACCGAGTTCACAGTAGCTAAACATGGTTAGCAGATTTATCAGTCCGGCTAGCAAGAGAGCTAGTATTATGCTGGATCCAGCTAGATGGAAGTAGGCATAATCTAAAAGCACAAAAATTTCGAAGCCTATGGCACCGCTTAATCCCATTATTAATGCATCACGCAATCCGAGTTCCCTTTTTGTTTTCAACAAGCATAACTCCCTCTCAACGTGACTCTAGCCATTCCTGAACAAGGAGTAATCCGCTTATGATTGAGAAGAACCCGAAAACGAGGAGAGTTAATAAATAAACGTAGCTGAATCTTGCCGCCGCGTTTAACCATGTTTGAACATCAAAAAAGTTGAAGTAAAGAAGACAAGCAAAGATGACTATTAACACAGCTATTATGCTTTGTACAATACCAACTATAACCGTAAGAGCTCTCCTATCTTCCATTAGCAAACGCCGACCAGACCCTTTTCTGTCAAGTAATAAATAAATATTGTTTTAGGTATTCACCTCAACAAATACACACCTAGTCTTCAGTAACATCAGAACGGGTTGTCAACTTTGTGATAGCGCGCGCGCGTTAAATATACGAAGTATCTTAATTATGCCAAAGACGTGTAGTCCAAAATGAAATTCGCGTGTCAATACTAAAATGGTGGCAAAGTATGGAAAGAAAAGATTATTTTTACCCTGATATTGATGACAAAATAACAGCGTCTTTAATGAAAGAAAGAGAGCCTTTCGAAGGGTATTGGGAGAAAAGTGAAAAAAAAGTTTTAAATTTGATCAAGGAGTCTATTCAAGAACACGTCAAGAAAACTGCGGACTCTTGGTTTCTTGACGCAGGCTGCGGAACAGGCAGATTGTTGCCTAAATTTGAAAGACACTTTAACCATATTCTTGCAATCGATCCCGATCCCACTCAAATTAAAAAAGCGAAGAGTCTTGTCAAAAAAGGTGGATTTGCACACAAAGTTGTGTTTCAAGTGACTTCGATAGAGAAACTTGATTGGAGAAAAGAAAGTATCGATGTCATTCTGTGCAGTCATATACTCCAGCATGTACAAACAGATTCTGTTCCCTTGATATTGCGGAAATTCGAGGAACTTACAAAAAAAGAAGGTCTACTTTTCATAATGGCAACTCATTCAAGAGAGAAATGTGACTATTATGTTAAAGAATACTTGGAAAATTCTAAAGTAGTTGAAGAAAGAATTGAAAAGGAGGAATTCAATTCTCTTATCTTCAATGAAAAGAACATTCTTCCACTTCGTTTTTTTTCACGGAAGAGCATTATAAAAGAATTGGAGAACTCGGGTTTTGTCTTACTAGATTTTAGATCTTTCCATGTGCTAGGTAAAGCGTCATTCCTAGACAAGATAATTGATAGAGACCGCCTAGTGAACTCTGTAGATTTCCTGAAGACAAGACTAGGTAGAGACATTCTCGTCACTAGTAGAAAAACTAGTTAAATAGAAGAAAATTCAATTCTGTTAGGAGTAGGTCAACTGAGGCATTATCGTTGGAAACTCCACCAGAATTATCGACAGAGAGTCTCCTAGAGTTTAATGATGTTCGTTTGGCTTTTCTGAGCGTTTTTCCACTGACTGTCAATGAAAGCATTACTAGAGAGCAAGCAATTGAGATATTGAAAGAAAAAGGCATTAACACTGAATGGAAGATTCCATATTCAAAAGACTTCAAGGTAGCGGAAGAATTTCTCCTGCCGAGGAGAATTACTGATCAATATTTCCGTTTGAAGTTAAATGATTTTGAATTATCCTTTGTAAAAATGTTGCAAGAAAAACCAATTGACATCAGACTCTTAGCTAGTGTATTCTTGACAATCTACCCGAAGGTTGGTGTGGGTGTTCTGCTATTTAGTGTAAGATTAAACCATGGTAGTGTTGATGACTTAGTCTTTCTCCAACAAAGTCTGTATGGTAGAACCAAACTCGGCATAGTTCTTTCTCCTCCATTCAAAGAAGTACAAAAAAGCAATATCTCATTGGAAGAAGTCGCACAGAAGCATATTAATTTGATTTTATCTGCCTTTAGCATTCCTATACAGAATCCTAGAATTTTACGGGCTAGGTGTGTGGAAATTCGTAGCTTGTCTGACTTTAAACTCAGAGATCCTACGGAATTATTTGAAAAATTTCCCAACCAAACATATGGATTGCTTGTTGCTGATGAAGGTTGGAGGTTTGTTCCACCAGAAACAGCAAAGGGAAGAATGCAACTTAAGTGGAGAACCAGAAACTTTCTGAGCGTACTTGCTTTGGCTCAATGTGTAATCTTTGTGAATTTTCAAGAGAAGGAGACATATACACAGTACCAGGCATCACAAAAGCAAATAAGAGAGAAATACGGACACGAAGTCGAGGAATACTTCACTTACTCTCCTGAAATTGCTGGACTTAATCACGGACCATTATTTATGTTAGAAAATGCTTCTGTTCAGCGTTTCATAATAGAACAAACTGAAGAGCAGATCATAGAGACGCCACTGAAAAGCATTAAGGAAATCTTGATTTCAAGAGAGAAGCTTTTAGATGTCCTTTCAAGGTTGTCATGCATAAAGATACCTGAAATAGGTCTGTTGGGACAAAATGTTCAGGATGCAATGAGAGTCTCAAAAGGCATCGAAGAGTCAGAGAAAAAACTGGAAGAAGTTGAGCGCACACTTTTGATAAGATATAACCAAAGAATAAACCTCGGAATAGTCATCTTAACTGTCGTAAGCCTAGGAGTTGGAATTCTAAGCATACTAATAGATATGGGTTTATTGAATCTTTTATTGAATATTATTGCAAACAGTAGTTGATGAAAGGCGCGCGCTTGTACAGTATCTAACTTACACGAAACAAGTAGGTTTTAACCTAAAAAACTGTGTCTAATTTGTGTCTACATATACTGACTGATACCCTACCTAACCCTAGATACTGTCGCGCGCGCTAAATTTTGACCCCCCACATTCGCGTGCACGTTTAGAATTTCTTTGCTCATTAACTCAATTTCTTGAGCGGATAGACGTCTTGTTTCTTGGGTTATGTAATTGGTCAATTCATCAATCTTTAGAACTTCAACGTTGGATGGGGTTTTGCGCTTAATCTAATTCTACTTTTTTGTTAGCGAAAACTACAACCCCTTGAACCCAAGGAAGTTTTGATACAAAAATCCCAGAAGCCTTAATGGCCTTATAGACTCTCGAAGTGTTGACGCGTGCTTGTGTAAAAGGGTTTTGACCTATACCTGTCCAACTATCTTCATAGCAAATAATCTTGCCACTGTGGTTTTTGGTTTCCAATACAAATATTCCTGTTGGTCCCAGAACAATATGGTCAATGTTGCTTCTTTTACCCGCAACAAGCTGAACATCATTGATGAGAAAATAGTCGTCGCTCAAAGTTGAAGAAAGAACTTTGGTAACTTGTTTTTCTCCTTCAAAGCCTCGCTGGTAGCCACGATGCAGTCGGTAGAAAACTAGCACCCCAATTAGCGGAAATATCATTACTAACACACGAGCGGTGTCGTACCGCCCTAGGTCAATATAAAGAGGCAAAATTGGGTCAGTGGTAAGAAATATGACAACAAAGACAAATAGACACAAGACCCCCAAAATTAAGTACTGGTACGCTTTTCTTTTCAGGTAAGTTCCTGACAACTTCAAAATCTTCAAGTTTACAGCGACCTTCTTATATCACGCACTGCATCATTTCATATTATATTATACCATACTGCAGCTCTTCATGTCTATTAGGTCTTTATATAAGGGACGTGTCTAGAGTTTTGTGGTTTCCAAGATGATTGAAGGTAAGAAAGTTCGTTTGCGTAGTTTTGAGCTTTCAGATTTAGATGAGATCATGAAGCATTGGAATAATATGGAGCTTAGCGCACGCGTAGACATCCTTCTCCCGTTTCTCAATCACGTTTCCTCGCTCGTTGGGTTCACGATATATGACAAATACTTGCCGTCTTCTTGCTTGCGTGTTGTTAGGTACAACCTCTTGAATCTGCCACGTCTTTGGTTACGTTTGAGAGCCGTTCTTATCGTGGATGGAGAACCTTCTTCTTGCGTAAGTACCAACGCTTTCCCGAGTGGAATGCTCGCGAAAATTTGCGCGCGCACGACCATTAAGAAGTTGTTTAACTCGAATAAAACTTTAACTTTCTGCAAATAAAAAAGTCAAATGGCACATGAAATAGCGTCCATAAATGTTATGCAGTAATCATGGTAATCAAGAAAGCTGCAATAACTACATGCGCTAGTTAATCTTCCCCACATATTTCCTCGGGGTTTATAGAGATCAAACCACTTATACTAGTTATGTACCTACCTGATCCTGTAAGTTCATATTCATTTTCTCTACCTAATTTGATCTTATTGATATATCCTGCATTTTCAAGTTTGTGCAAAACATTTCTATTCAATCTCATTATTATGGAAGTTTTTTCAGATCTGCCAATACCAAAATAATCTACATTAAACCCATTAACTTTTGATTTAGACAAAAATTGGATAATATCAATTGTCCTCATTTTATTCCTCTTAGAAATTTCTACTAATACCTTTAATCCTAATTCGTTTGGCATTAAGATCTTAAAGTTCTCAAGGAAATCAACGACTCTATTATCACATATTGTAATCCCGTGCTCTTCTCTTTCTAATTCAGTTGTTGAGTACCTGTCAGCCTTGACATAATATACCTTGACGTCATGAAACATACCTGCCAATGTGGCTCCCACGGATGTAAGCCTGCCACCAGAAGACATATTAATATAAACATTATTACCCCGAGCTTTTTCTTTGCATATTAGATTACTAATTTTTCTCATTACATCCAACAGATCAATGAGCTTTGTGTCTATTACGATGACTTCAATATTTAGTAGTTTAAAAAAATCTTTCACTTTTTCAGCTTTTTCCATATGTTCTTCCGTCATATGCGGAGGAGCGTATCCTGATGATTGAGTTGTCAGTAAATAGACGCGATTGGGTCTGAATCCTTCTCTTCCTTGGAAGGGAATTACAGCACGATCAAACTCAATGCCTAAGGGAATTATGTGGACGATTTCTTCCAAGTTTAACACCTAACGTGATAACGATGTTAACGATTATAACGTGATCATACTTAATAGTTACGGTGATATGCATATTAGGGAGGTATATCGAAAATGAATAAGGATGAGCACGTCCTTGGTGCGCTCATCTCTAATTTCGTCTATTGGATGATTCCCCTTCACAATGGCATCGCCGCACTATTGATCAGCAGCATCTTTGCACTTTGGGGTGGATTAGCTCCAGATGCGCTGGAACCTCCAACTTGGCGGGGCCACAGAGGAGGTTGGCATTATTTTGCTGGACCTATTAGTATCCTTCCCGCAATATTCTTCGTCAACTCGGACTTGATACTGTTCGTCATTGGCGCTTTTTGTGTTGGTTATTTTTCACATTTTATTTTGGACATACTATAGGGGGTGATAAATTGAGTGAGGAGAAACAAATGGAAGGGAAAGGCAAGTTCTATACGCTCTTCATCGACGACGTGGAATACCGTGTGGATAAACAAGAGTTAACTGGTAAAGAGATAATGGATTTGGGCAGTATACCTTACGATGTAGGTTTATTGCTAATTCTTGAGGACGGTACGCAAGTACAAGTTGGTGAAGACGAAGTAATAGAGCTGAAGCCCGGTAGGCGATTCAAGAAAGCCCCAAGGTTCAAACGAGGTTAAGAATGTTGCAGAGAAAATTAGCTGAAATTGAGCTACTTGAGAAGAAATATGGCAAAATCGAACATGAGCCAAGCTTAGAGTGGATTATCTTTAAAGAATTCAAACTACCTAAGGGCTGGAATCGTGCCACAACTGAAATCTTAATTATGATCCCTCCAGGTTACCCAGTAACTCCGCCAGACAATTTCTACGTGCCAGTTGGGTTTAGACTTGAATCTGGCGCCATGCCTCAAAGCTATAGTGAAAACCAAAATCATTTGGGGCGGCAGTGGGGTGTTTTTTCAGTTCACATTCAAAAAGAGACCTGGTCTCCTTCTACCGACTTACTGAGTGGTGACAATTTACTCACTTACATGATGGTTGTTGTTGAAAAGAGATTAGAGGAGGCCAATTAATTGAATAAGATTGTGATTCCAAAATCAATATGGGAAAGAGCTAAAGTCTATCTGCAAAATGACAATTGTGAAAGTTTCTTATTCTTTTTCTGTGGAATTAATAAGACTTTGAAAAGTGTAACCTTCTTAGTAAGGGATTTCATCAGAGTACAAGAAAAAGATATTGCAGTATCTGATGATTATTCTACACAGGTTGAATTGAATGCTTTATTAGATATCACCAATAGGGCTCATCAAGAAAATGTGGCAATTGTGGAAGCTCATAATCATCCTTTTTCAAGAGAGCATGTTACTTTTTCATACACTGATCATGAGGGTTACAAGGAGTTTGTGCCTTACATTTTAGATTATTTGAAAAAGCCATATGGAGCTACTGTATGGAGCAGCGAATCTGCAGATGGAATGATGTGGACACAATCGTTTACTGGCTGTGAAGAAATTCATCAGATTAGAATACTTGGTAAGAATATCACAAATTATTCGACGTCATCCAATCGAGAAGCATCAAAGGCAAAATCAAATTCACTGAATCGGGCCCATAGGCAAGTATTAGCACTGGGTGAATCAGGACAAGAGCAAATTGGTCGTAAATCTGTAGCGCTAATAGGATTAGGTGGTATAGGCTCACATGTAGCACAACAACTAACCTATCTTGGCGTACGTGATTTCGTATTAGTTGACTTTGATATTATTCAGACTGAAAACCTGAACAGAATCGTTGGAGCTTATCCACGCGACATTGGCAAATCGAAAGTGGAAATTGCAGCTCGAATGATCAAATCAATAGCCGGAAATGAGAAATCACGAGTAGTCCGGTTAGAAAAGAATCTTCGACACGAAGATGTGTTGAATCATATCAAAAGCTGTGATGTAATCTTTGGTTGTGTCGATAATGACGGTGCGAGACTGATCCTAAACGAACTAGCTTTAGCATATATGGTTCCATATTTTGATTCAGCCTTTGGCATACATGCGGAAAACAGAGTTATTGAAGAGGCGGGCGGTAGAGTTATTCTTGTTTTGCCTGATGAACCATGCCTGCTGTGCTGCAAAGATATCGACATATCAGAAGCTTCATATTTCCTAGCATCTCGCAAAGAACAAGCATTTCGAGAAGAGAGAGGTTATGTATCCGGCGCCCATGTTCCTTCACCTTCCATTATCTCTCTTGATGGGATAATTGCTTCAATTGCGGTAACTGAATTTACAGCACTAATCACAGGTTTTCGAGAAGCTCTACAATATTCATCATACGATTTTTTAAAGCAACAACTAAACAAAAGGATTGTGAAGAAGAACACGAATTGCATCCATTGCAATTTGGCCGGTTTTGGTGATGACTCAGACATAATGAGATATGCAATTCAGAGCAATGTTGAAAACAAAATAGCGGTGAACTCTTTTGCCGAATAAACGTGTGCATTTGAAATTTGACGAATATCTGAAAGACCATGGCATTATTCGCAGTTATACCTACGCTGATAGTGTCCATGATCGAATGGATAGAGGCATAATAGTTTTGGGTTCAGAGCATAGGGATATAGACTTCTATCATTCAGAAAAGGGAATAAGAGAATGGCTAAGAGGATTTTCTCATCTTGCCTACCAAGAAACCTTAACGGATTACCTCAGAGTTGCTTTAGGTCATTTAGCATTAGACGGCATGGCATCTCGCTATGAATTTGAAAATGAATATGGGTTAATGAAATCCGCCTATCGAAGTTTCATACAACAAGGATACCATAGGAAATATTTCCTAGAACGATGAAAAATGAGCAAACTTCTATGTAGGCTTCAAGTGAGAAATGTGGAAAAGTTAAAGCAAAACCGAAGATAGTGAAACTCTAGCAGATGAGGTAACTACTCAAGTTTTCTTTTGCACATGGGACATTTTATTGGGTATTCAAACTTACTCATGCTGATTCCACAGAGAAAGCAGACACAGATCTTGCAGTGAGGGCAATACCAGTTTGCCCCAGTAATCCTTTTACCACACATTGAGCATGATTTAATCAGGCATTCATTGGACATATTCTTCTTCCAACTGAGTCAACATAAGCGTTGGTCTCTTCTCGTAGTGTTTGCATTCTATTTTTTTTTATGAATGAGATAATACTCGACAAACTGTTCATTAGAGATTTTGCATTTCCACTTTTCCTCAAATAGCCAATCAGACTTAGTTGCAGGTTTCCAAGACTTGATCAAGTTGCAACAGTTGAAACATCTAACCATTGATAATCCTCCTTCACAGGGGAGCCAGGAGAAATAAAGAAAAATCTCCCGCTCTCCACCCCACAGTGGACAACAACTCCAGTGTCTTTCGGGGATAGAAGACTAAAGCTGTAATCTTTTAAGACCCTCGATGAAACAGACTTGCCGATAGTTCAGACTGTAGAGTGAAAGTAAATCTATAACAGCATGCATGAAACAAAAGAATTGATAAGAATCGGAATTAAAGTTTTTTCATCCAAGCTTTCTTCTTGCCACATCTTAGACAACGCTTCTCCCAGTCCCTTACATTAGAACCCTGATAGTGAATGAATCTAGGTTTACTCCACTTATGAATGCCAATCTTGCATAGCCATCTTTTAGACAAAAGGATCCAAACCTTAGGTACAGCGCACGCGCTCAACCTCAAGACATTTCGATACAGAGCGCCCAACGATTTTCATTTACGATAGTTACGAGGGTGGAATCGGAATATCCGAGAAGCTCTACGAGTTGGTCGAGAAACTGTTTGCAACGACACTGCGATTAATAAGGGACTGCGAATGCGAAGAGGTTTGCCCATCCTGCATATACTCACCAAAATGCGGAAATGAGAACGATCCTTTAGACAAAGAAGCTGCAATCATCATATTGGTCGGACTCCAAGAAATCATGAAAACAAGAAAAGCCCGAAAAGGTGAGCCAGATGTTACCGAATTGCGCACAAAATTACTTTGATGTGAATGGTGTTGAGAAATGGCGCGCGTACTTTTGCTTTATGTTTCAGGAAGCTTTATGATTACTTTGCCGTTCGGTAGATTTGCGACGAACTCCCATCCTTGTTCTAAGTAGCTTTCAAC